>CAVJNH010000034.1:0-24736 GCA_963651005.1 Oscillibacter sp. MSJ-31 | reverse complement strand
CTTCAATTCCCCCATGACGGAGCCTACCTCGTTTCCCACGCAATCCATCCGAGATATAAAAGAGAGTCGCTGCCCCTCCCCGGAGGCTACTACCTCAACACCCATTCCAGCACAAAGACCAAGGCGCAGCAGTTAGAGAGAATCTCCGCCGCCCTCGCCTTGGGGTGGAGCGTGGAAATCATCCACTAACTCTTCGGATGCTTCCGAGCGTGTTTGTAAACATTCTTGCCCGACCGAAGAATGCCCTTCCAACCCTTCATTTATTCCCCCAGGAAAAAACATCGATTTTCCTGGGAAAAACGATCGATTCTCCCAGGAGAAATGATGAATTTTCCCAGGGGAATCGATGAATTGCCCAACATGGAAGACGACGTGCGGCCCAGTTTGTTTGTTAACAGTGTGTCTGATCTGTTTTCAATTCCATGATAATATTATCCACGATATACAGGTCACTCATCAGATAGAGCAACGAACGTTCGTCGTGCAGCAGTTCATTGGTCTTGCTTTTCTGAAAAATATCGAACGCTCTTTCCGGTGACATATCCAAGCGTTGTGTAAGTTTGGCGCAGATTCTCCCGATCTTCATCCAAAGTTGCGAATCTCTCAGCATGATGACACCTCCTTCCTCGCCAAATCATTCAATGGTTCTGTATTTATGTAATGCAAACTCTTGATTTTCATTAATTCATAGTGGTTTCCAAACGGTGGAGGGCTTGTTGTAAATCAGTCACTACATACTCTTTGCTTTGCGTGTGTAGTGCATCAAGTCTTGTAGTCAGACCATGTATCAGCCCAACCTTTTTCATCCGATTATACATTTCCATTCTGCTGCATCCTTCTGCTTGCGCTGTCAAGTCCACACACATGGCAGCAAAGGCCAATGCTTGCTGGGTTTCTTCCGTACTCATAATTCCCTTGTTGAGAGTGAAACTTGTTGCAAAGATAGTGCTTTCTTTTGATTTTTCTTCTTTTCTCATCACTTTTTTCTCCTTATATTGACAACACCAAGTCCGTGAATTTTGCTTTTTGTATCATTTTATGCAGGCTGATGTGCACCCCTATGCGCCCGGTATTGTGAGTGTAAAAATGGGGGATAAAAAAATCACTCGACTGAATCGATCGATTCACTCGAGTGATTTGATCGATTCACTCGAGTGAAATGATTGAGGGACCCGAGTGCCCTTTTTGGGTCTGTCGTAGACACCGGACTATTTGTAAGAAATTCCGAGTTCGCGACACATAAATGACGGGGGAATCGATGAATTTCCCTTAGGCCCTTAGGGAGCAAAAATCGGCCCCAAAATACGTGGAAGACGACGTGTGACCCAGTTTTTTTTCGTACCTTTGCACCCACAATCATACCAGACAACAGAAAAGAAAGGTAGAAGCATGGAACTTCAGATTAAACAACCACACGGATGGAATGGCCTGTTGTGCGGGATAGCCTGCATGGCACTGTGCGCCTGCGATGTCGTGTTCGACGTGCACCCTTACGACGTGCGGGTGACAGGCGAGACAGACGTGAACGCCAAAAACATCCAAAAAATCAGACAGACCACCATGGACAAGGACACCATCCGGTTTGCCGTCATCAGCGACAGCCACCAGTGGTACGACGACCTGGAGGATGAGGTAAAGGACATCAACCGGCGCAGTGACAGTATCGACTTCGTCATCCACTGCGGTGACATCTCGGATTTCGGTGCCACCAAGGAAATGGTCTGGACCTACAACAGGATGGCGAAACTCCGGATGCCATCCGTCGTACTGTTGGGCAACCACGACTGTCTGGGTACCGGCAACCAGTCGTATGAAGCCATCTTCGGCAGCCCCGACTTCAGTTTCATTGCCGGAAGAGTGAAGTTTCTGTGTCTCAACACCAATGCCATCGAATATGACTACTCGCGCCCCGTGCCCAATTTCGACTTCATGGAGGCAGAGCGTTCCGCCGACTCGTTGGACTTCGACCGTACCGTGGTGTGCATGCACGCCGCTCCCTACTCCGAGCAGTTCAACAACAACGTGGCGAAAGTGTTCAACTACTACATCCATCAGTTTCCGCGCCTGTTGTTCTGCCTTGACGGTCACGGGCACCATATCCGCCAGGAAGACCCCTATGACAACGGAACCCTGTTCTACATGACGGCCAGTTGCCATTTCCGCCAATACTACCTTTTCACCGTCACGCCCAACGACTACCATTATGAGATTATCGATTTCTAAGCAAGCCCTGCTGTCCCTGTTATTGCTGTCGGCCTTTCCGGCCATCCACGCCCAGGAGTCCACCGACTCCCTCAGCCGCTACGACCGATACGTGCTGCGCTACCGCAAGCACTGGGACATCCTCATCCCCTCCCAGGGCATCATCCAGACCTGCGGCAACATGGGAATCGTCTCGCTGGGCATCGGCTGGGACTACGGACGGCGCAGACAATGGGAGACGCAGTTGCTCTTCGGCATCGTCCCGAAGTACAACTCGGATGCCGTGAAGGCCACGATGACGCTGAAACAGAACTTCATCCCCTGGCGCAAGGAATTGGGCAAAGGATGGCAGTTCGAGCCGCTGGAGTGCAGCCTTTATTTCAACACCGTATTCGGACACGACTTTTGGACCAAGCAACCCACCAAGTACGCCAGCGGCTACTATCCTTTCTCTACCCGGATACGTCCGAACATCGCCCTGGGCGAGCGGTTCCACTACGACATCCCCGACAACAGGCGCAAGCGCATCAAGAGCATCACCCTGTTCTATGAGCTGGGCACCAACGACATCTATTTCATGCGATTCTACCGCAACGGCAACGCCGGTTTCTGGGATGTTTTCGGATTGTCGCTGGGCGCAAAGATGCAGTTCCTGTAGATTTCTTCGGGAAACCGTATGGTATCTGAAGATTTTTCCATAACTTTGCAGCAGAATTAAAACGATTTCTGTTGTTTGACTGTCTATGTTACGGAAAATAAGATTGACGTGCGCTCTGGTGACGTTCCTACTCATCACCGGACTGTTCCTTGACTTCACGGGGACACTGCACACCTGGTTCGGATGGTTGGCAAAGATACAGTTTCTGCCCGCCGTGTTGGCCCTGAACGTCGGCGTGATGCTGCTCCTTGCCGTGATTACACTGGTGTTCGGACGCATCTATTGCTCCATCATCTGTCCGCTGGGGGTGTTGCAGGATGTGGTGTCATGGGTCAGCGGACGGCGCAAGAAAAAGAAGTACCGCTTCAGTTACTCGCCTGCAATGAAATGGCTGCGGTACGGAGTCCTGGCGTTGTTTGTCGTGGCGACGGTGGCCGGCATCGGTTCGTTGACGGCACTGCTCGCACCATACAGTGCCTATGGCCGCATCGCACAGAACCTCTTCGCACCCGTGTACGGTTGGGGCAACAACCTGCTGGCATATCTTGCCGAACGGGCGGACAGCTACGCCTTCTACAGCAGGGAGGTCTGGCTGCGCAGTCTGCCGACGTTCGTCATCGCTGCGGCCACCTTCGTGGTGCTGCTGGTATTGGCCTGGCGCAATGGCCGCACCTACTGCAACACCGTGTGTCCCGTGGGCACCGTGCTGAGTTTCCTTGCCCGGTTCTCGTGGTTCAGGATCCGCATAGACAAAGACCGGTGCACCCAGTGCGGTCTCTGTTCCAAAGGCTGCAAGGCGGCTTGCATCGACTACAAGAACCATACGGTGGACTACTCGCGCTGCGTGGTGTGCGGCGACTGTATCGGCCACTGCCACCGACACGCCATCTCCTTTACTCCTGCACCGAGAAACGCCCATAAGGGAACGGAGAAAACGGAACAAACGGCCCAACCGGTGGATGCCGCACGGAGAACGTTCCTCGTCGGGGCGGCACTCGCCACGACGGCAGCCCTGGCCCAGGAGAAGAAAAAGGTGGACGGCGGACTGGCTGCCATCAAGGACAAGGTAGCCCCGAAACGCACCACGCCCCTCACGCCTCCCGGGTCGATCTCGGCGAAGCACATGGCACAGCATTGCACCGCCTGTCAGCTCTGCGTGACGGTATGTCCCAACGATGTGCTCCGTCCGTCGACCGACCTCCTGACGCTGATGCAGCCCACCATGTCCTACGAGCGGGGCTACTGCCGCCCGGAATGTACGAAATGCAGCGAGGTCTGTCCGACCGGTGCCATCAAACCCATTACGCGGGCGGACAAGTCGGCCATACACATCGGCCACGCCGTGTGGGTCCGGAAGAACTGCATCCCCCTCACCGACGGCGCGGAATGCGGCAACTGCGCCCGCCACTGTCCGACGGGAGCCATCACCATGGTGGCCTCCGACCCGAAGGACGACTTCTCCCCGAAGATTCCCGCCGTCAATACCGAGAAATGTATCGGCTGCGGTGCCTGCGAGAACCTGTGTCCGGCACGTCCGTTCAGTGCCATCTATGTAGAGGGACATGAAGTGCACCGTATCGTCTAACCGCAAAACAAGAACAATACAATGGCTAAAGATATTAACAGAAGGGATTTCCTCAAGATGTTGGGTAGCGGTACGGTGGCGGCTTCCGCTCTGCTGACTGCCTGCAAAGGAAAGGACAAGAGCACTGCCGGGCCGGAAGAGCCGCAGAAGGGCAAGATGACCTACCGTATCAATCCGAAGACGGGCGACAAGGTGTCTCTCCTCGGCTACGGCATGATGCGGCTGCCCGTGGAGGGCGGCGGTGCCGAGCGCGACAATCCCGATGCAGAGATAGACCAAGAGATGGTGAACCGCCAAATCGACTACGCCCTGGAGCACGGACTGAACTACTTCGACACGTCTCCCGCCTATTGCAAGGGGAAGTCGGAACGCGCCACAGGCATTGCCCTGCACCGGCACAAGCGTTCGGAATATTTCATCGCCACGAAACTCTCCAACTTCTCTCCGGAGACCTGGAGCCGGGAGGCATCCATCGAGATGTTCGAGAACTCCCTCCGGGAACTGCAGGTGGACTACGTGGACTACCTGTTGCTGCACGGCATCGGGATGGGCAATCCCGGCACGGTCGACCTGCACCACCGCTATCTGGACAACGGCATCCTCGACTGGCTGGTGGAGCAGCGCGAGAAGGGGCGCATCCGTAACCTCGGCTTCTCGTACCACGGCGATGTCAAGGTGTTTGACCTCGCCCTGCAATGGCACGACGAAGGGCGTTACCACTGGGACTTCGTGCAGATCGAGCTGAACTATCTGGACTGGAACTACGCCAACGAAATCAACGAGTTCAACACCGATGCCGTCTATCTGTACGGCGAGCTTCACAAGCGGCACATTCCTGCCGTCATCATGGAACCCCTGCTCGGCGGACGCCTCGCCAACGTGCCAGACAACGTCGTGGAAAAGATGAAACAGCGCGAACCGGAGAGCAGTGTGGCGAGCTGGGCCTTCCGCTTCGCCGGAACACCCGAAGGCGTGCTGACGGTGCTCAGCGGAATGACCTATATGGAACATCTCCGGGAGAACCTCCGCACCTTTTCGCCACTGCGTCCGCTCAACAAGGAGGAGAATG
Source organism: Oscillibacter sp. MSJ-31 (assembly GCA_963651005.1). Classification (GTDB taxonomy): domain Bacteria; phylum Bacteroidota; class Bacteroidia; order Bacteroidales; family Bacteroidaceae; genus Prevotella. The sequence goes on along the minus strand of CAVJNH010000034.1, from coordinate 19,222 downwards.
CCTTCCTGATGGAGATTGCAGACGACATCTACAACCTGAAGACCATTCCCTGCAACGAATGTAACTACTGTATGCCCTGTCCCTACGGCATCAACATTCCGGCGGTGTTCTCCCACTACAATAAATGTATCAAGGAGGGAAACCTGCCCAACAAAGGCCACCTGGATCCGGACTACCGCCGCGCACGGCGTGCCTTCCTGATCGGCTACGACCGGGATGTGCCGCGGCTGCGTCAGGCCGACCACTGCATCGGCTGCGGGCAATGCGTCTCCCACTGTCCGCAACGCATACAGATTCCGGAGGAGATGCAGCGGATAGACCAATTCGTGGAACAACTGAAACAAAACAATTCATAAAACGACAATGGACAATATGTTATTTATCGGCGGTCTGGGCATGCAGGAAGTGCTGCTGATCGCACTGGTCGTCCTGCTGTTTTTCGGCGGCAAGAAGATTCCCGAGCTGATGAAAGGACTCGGCAAGGGTGTGCGCTCCTTCAAGGAGGGGATGAACGAAATGGAAAAGGAAATCAAGGACGAACCGGAAAAGAAGGAATAGACCGATGGCGGCGGACAGCGGCAAACAGTCGTTCTGGGAACACCTGGACGTGTTGCGTACGGCACTGGTCAAGATGGCTGTCGTGACTGTCGTATGCGGCATCGTGGCTTTCTGCTTCAAGGAACAGCTCTTCGCCATCGTGCTTGCCCCAAAGAACGACGACTTCATCACGTACACGCTGTTCAACCGCGTGGCGGCATGGACGGGCGAGGAAGGCGGGATGTTCTCCGTGGAACTCATCAGCACCGGACTGGCACAGCAGTTCCTCATCCACATGAGGGTGGCCTTGTGGGCCGGCGTGCTGTGTGCATCGCCCTATATCGTGTACCAACTGTTCCACTTCGTTTCCCCTGCCCTTTATGCCAACGAGAAGAGGTACGTGGTACGCGTGGCCGGGGGCGGTTACCTGATGTTCATGCTGGGGGTGCTGGTCAGCTATTTCCTGATTTTTCCGCTGACCTTCCGGTTTCTGGGCACCTATCAGGTCAGCGGAGCGGTGAGCAACCTCATCACCCTCGATTCCTATATCTCGACCCTCGTGATGATGAGCCTGGCCATGGGCATCGTCTTCGAGATACCGGTGCTCTCGTGGCTGTTGGCCAAGTTGGGATTCCTGTCGGCCAGTTTCATGCGCAAATACCGGAGACACGCCATTGTGGCCATCCTCGTGGTGGCAGCCGTCATCACACCGACCTCGGACGTTTTCACCCTGTCTTTGGTGGCCCTGCCGATGTGGCTGTTGTATGAGGCCAGCATACTGATTGTCCGGCGGACAACAGCCACCACCCTAAAAGGCGATGGTTGCTGTCGGGAGACCGTATGATTTTGCCGTCAACGTGCCGTGGCCGTCAAGCACGACAAAGCAACGGCCAAAGAAGGCTTTGCGCTTGTTGTCCTTAAAGCGTTCGAGTGAGGTCTGGCTACCGTTGTCCACTCCGAGGATGCGCGTATCGGTATCAAAGAACACCTGATTCTCCGCCCACGGACAGCGGTTGCCGTCCCGGTCTACCACCTCCACCTTGACGAAGGTGGTGGTCTTTCCCTGATAGTCGACCGTGAGCTGCAGGTGGTCGGGCTGCCCGGCGGTGCGAATCGTCTGCCGGCGCACCTCCTTGCCGTCCTTGCGCGCCACCGCCGTCACCTCGCCCGGTTCAAAGGTGACACGCCACAGGACATGATACTGATGGCTGTCGGCCTTCCGGCGCACCCCCTGGCTCTTGCCGTTGATATACAGTTCCACCTCGTCGGCCTGATTGTAGTAGCACCACAGGTCTATCTGCAGTCCGTCAAGCCAGTTCCAATGGGGGAAGAGGTGTAGTACCGGGCGGTCCGTCCATTCGCTCTGGTACATATAATAGACATCCTTGGGCTGTCCGGCCAGATCAATGATGCCGAAATAGCTGCTGCGCGCCGGATAGGAATAGGGAGTGGGCTCGCCCAGATAGTCAAAGCCCGTCCAGATAAACTGTCCGCCGACATACGGGGTGTGCTTCACTACGTCCCAAGTCGCTTCATGGGTACTGCTCCACGAAGCGTGCATATTGTCGTAGGAAGAGCACTTGTAGGAAGGATCCGTATAGGGCAGCCACCACGCCTTGGGAGCCTGGACGACCGAATCGCTGGGCATGGAATAGAAACCCGTGGTCTGTAGCGCCGAGACGCTCTCCGTCAGGATGAACGGGCGGCCGGGGAAGTTCTTCGGGACATCCTTGACCCACTGGTGGTGATAGTTGAAGCCGACAATATCAAGGGCCTTGCCTTTGAACAGGTGGTTGTCGGGCGACGGCTCGTTGCAGCCTGCCGTGATGGGGCGCGTGGTGTCGTAGCGTCGCACAATATCGGACAGATGGTCGGCCAACAGCGTATTGACACTGATCTCGCCCTCCTTGGCCAGTGTCGAGGCATCGTGTCCGGCATTCAGGATGAGGTTGGCCTGCTCCAGGGTCAGCGTGTCGGCATCGGCCGACGACCATTGCTCCAGCACCTCGTTGCCGATGCTCCATATCAGCACCGACGGATGGTTACGGTCGCGCAGCACCAAATCGGCCAGATCGCGCTCGTGCCATTCGTCGAAGAAGCGGGCATAGTCATTCTGTGTCTTGCGGCGACGCCACATATCGAACGACTCGTCCATGACAATCAGTCCCATGGTGTCGCACATGTGGAGCAATTCGGGAGCCGGCGGATTGTGGGACGAACGGATGGCATTCACACCCATGGCCTTCAGCCGCGAGAGTTTCCGGTGCATGGCATCCTCGTTGACCACGGCACCCAGACAGCCGAAGTCATGGTGTTCACAGACCCCGTTGAGCTTCATGTTCTTGCCGTTGAGCCAGAACCCGGTGGCGGCATCGAAGCGGAACGAACGGAAGCCCGTGTCGGTCCACACCTCGTCGACCACCTTGCCGTCGACCAGCACCTGGGTGCACACCTTATATATATAAGGGTCTTCCACCGACCACAGGTGCGGGCGGCGCACTTTCATGCCGACCTTACGGCCATCTGCGTCATAGACCTGATGACGCACCTTATAGGCGCGTCCACCGCTTTCCACATCGGCAGTGACCGTGATGCGCCCGTCGGGATTCGCCACCACGTGCACCCCCCAATGCTTCACGTGCACAGCGGCAGTCTTGGTGAACCACACATGACGATAGATGCCGCATCCGCTGTACCACCGGGAATTGGGCTGGTCGCTGTTGTCCACACGTACTGCCACCACGTTGCGGCCGTCGGCAAGACAGGACGTGATGTCATATTCGAACGAGCTGTAACCGTAAGGACGATACCCCACCTCCTGTCCGTTCACATAGACGCGGGCGTTCATATACACCCCGTCGAACGCGATGAAATACCGCTCGCCGTTCTCCTTCCGGAGGTCGAAAGTCTTGCGGTACCACCCCGTTCCTCCGGGCAACGCTCCCCCACTCGCTCCTGCGGGGTTTGAGACGAGGAAGTCACCCTCCACCGCCCAGTCGTGCGGCAGATCCAGCATACGCCAATGGGTGTCCTGGTAGGTGGGCTGTGCCATCTGTGCCGAATCGGCAAGCATAAACCGCCATCCCTTGTCGAAGTTCAGGCGTTCACGTGCCTGTGCGGTCACCATACAGGTGACGGCACAGGCCAAGGTGATGAATCTGTACATAGCAAGTCGCAGGTTAGAGTTTCACACTGATTGCCTTTCCGCTGTACTGTACCATCTTGCCCTCGGGCGTGTCGAGATCCAGGTTGCGGGGTTGTCCCTTCTTGACCAGCACCACGTTGAAGCGGCGGTTCTTCAACATACCGTTGAAGTTGCCGCTGCGTTTCCCGAAGCTGACGGTCTTGTCGGCATCGTTGTAGGCAATGTCGATGGTGGCATACTTGCCCTTCTCGTAGTTGTAGTTGGTACCCTCGTCCTCGTAGAGTTGGAACGTGCCGTCCTGACCCTCATAGACGTAGAGGTTGATGAGTTCGGCCGGTTTCTCATCGCTCCATTCCATGGCAGGCCCGAAGGGAATGATGGCTCCCCCGCGCACATAGACGGGAATCTTCTCATAGGGGGCATCGACCACCAGACGCTGTCCGCCCTCGTAATATTCTCCCGTATACAGGTCATACCAGCCACATTGTTTGGGGAAATAGACACTGCGGTTGCGGGCCTTGTAATAGCCCACCGGACAAGCCATCAGCGCCGGACCGAACATCCACTGGTTGCCGATGTTCTCCACCTCCCGGTCTCCGTTGAAGTCCATGACCAGCGCACGCATCAGGGTATAGTCCTTGAAATGTGCCCATGCAGCCATGCTGTACATATACGGCATCAGGCGGTAGCGCAGCTTGTCGTAATAGACGAACGACTGGTATGCCGGATGGTTTTCCGGAGCGATGTTCCATATCTCACGGGTAGGCCATTGGCCGTGCACGCGGAACAGGGGGATGAAGGATCCGAACTGGCTCCATCGGGTCTGCAGCTCGCGCCATTCCTTCAAGTCCTCGTTCTCCACGCCCTTCTCGTCGAAGAGTTGCTGTGCCTTGACGTAACGGTTCTCCACGCAGAAGCCGCCCTGATCCATGCCCCAGAAGGGCACGCCCGACATGGAATAGTTCAGTCCGGCGGTCATCTGCGCCCGCATATCCTCCCAACGCGTGCCGATGTCACCGCTCCAGGTGGCGGTCGAGAAGCGCTGTTCCCCGGCGAAGCCGCTCCGCGTCAACAGGAAGACGCGCGGTTCGTTGGCCTTGCCCTTCCACACCGAGCGTTGTCCGTTGTAGATGGCATCGGCATTGACCGTGGAATAGGCGTTGAAATATTCGGTAGACGTGCCGAGTGCCGTAGGTCCGCAGAGTGCCTTCCGGTACCACATCGGGGTGCAGTCGCGCACATTGGGTTCCGAGGCATCCATCCACCAGGCATCCACACCGGGAACACCGTTCTTGTTGTATTTGCTGTAGAGATGGTCGTCCATCTGCTTCCAGAACAGCTTGCGTGCCCCCTCGTCATAGGCATCGTACATCGAACCGCGGAAGCCGAGCCAGTCGTGGATGTCGTCCTGGACGGCCTGACGGTACATCCATCCCTTCGCGTCGAGTTCCTGGTAATGATCGGTGGTATCGTAGAACTTGGGCCACACACTGATCATAAAGCGTCCGTGCATGGCATGGATGGAGTCGAGCATGGCCTGCGGATTGGGATAGCGCGCCGCTTCGAAATCGTGTGCGCCCCACTCCGGCAGGCTCCAGTAGTTCCAGTCCTGCACGATGTTGTCGACAGGAATATGGCGGCGGCGGAACTCGGCCAGATTCTCCTCGATGTCCCGACTGCTCTGGTAGCGTTCGCGGCTCTGCCAGAAGCCCAGCACCCATTTCGGATAGAGCGAGGCTTTGCCCGTCAGGGTGCGGTACCCGCTGATGACCTCGTCCAGATTCTGTCCGGCAATGAAATAATAGTCCATGTCGCGTGCCATCTCGTTCCAGATGCTGAGTTGCTCGCGCTGCTCCTTGTTGCGGGGCTGTGCCACGCGCAGTCCACAGTAGGACTCTCCGCCGTCGGGTTGCCATTCTATACGCAGGTGGACTTTCTTTCCCTTGGCCAGTTCGGTGTTGAACTTATAGCTGTTGGGGTTCCATGCCGTGCGCCAACGCTCGGCCACGACCTCCTTGCCGTCGATGTACACCTTGATGTACCCGGCATAGTACAGGATAAACTGGTAGAGCTGTTTCCCGTCCTTTCCGGTTTTGGCACAATTTCCGCAACATTCGGGTTCGATATATCCCTCATAGGTCACGGTAGCCCCCTGAAGGTTGAAGCCCTTGGGCAGGTTCTTCAGTCCGCCGTTGTCGGTTCTGTTGGCAATTTCAGAGGCGGCGGGACAGGCATATTCGTAGTAGATGCTGTCCTCCTCGCGCACCAGTTTCTTGCCGTTCTTATCCACATAGGTGCCGGTCAGATGCCCTGCCTTGCCATGACGGTCGTAGAGTTTGAAGGCGCGGTTCAGTTGCAGATACTCTTCAGGTTTGCCGAAGCGGCAATAGCTGTAGCTGTCCCACAGGATGCCGTAGTTCTTGTTGGAGAGCACGAAGGGGATGGACACCTTGGTGTTGTACTGGAAAAGGTCTTCGTTCTTTCCCTTCATATTGAACTCCTCCGACTGGTGCTGTCCGAGGCCGTAGAACGCCTCATCCTCCGGACTGTCAAAGCACATCTGCCAACTCAGTCCGTGCTTCATCTCCTCGGTCACGCCACCGAGGTTGCGTATGCCGTATTCCCGTTCCGGCACGGTGAAGTCCCAGAACTTCTTTCCCTCCTTGGCTTCCTTCAGCAGCCGTTTTCCAACCGCATCGAAGAAGGTGACTTCGCCCGTTGCCTTGTTGACGACCGCCGTGACGTGCGCTGCCTTGACCGTCACGGTCTGCTGGTCCTCGCCGACCGTAAAGGAGTTCTTGGCAGGAGCCGTCTGGGGTACAATCATCAGACTGGGTTTCTTGGTGGGCAACGCACTTTCGGAAGTGGCACGCACCCGGATGATGTTGCCGTTCATCACCTCCAGACAAATCACCTTTGCCTGTCCACTGTCCGGTCTGATTGTCACTTTGTTACCATTCTGCTGCACTTCTGCGGCAGCCATTGCCAACGCTGTCATCGACAGCACGCCGGCCAAGAGTGTTTTCATCATTTTCATATTTACAGTTTTGGTTTAGGATTTTCTTATGGTTTCACAGGTGCTTTGCCGAGGTGCCACGTATGACCAGTTGCTGCGGTACAATTTCGTGGTAGACCTCCGTGTCTCCCGCTATATTCCGCAGCAGCAGCCGACAGGCCGTCACCCCCATCTCCCGCGCCTGGTCCACGATGGCCGACATCTGCGGGGTGACGTATGCCGCGTGCACATCGTCAGTGAACCCGATGAGTGCCACCTCGTCCGGGATGCGCAGTCCCACTTTCTTGATGGCGTTGAAGGCGGCAAAGGTGAGGATGTCGTTGAAGGCAAGGATGGCATCCGGATGCAGTTCTTTCAAGATGGCGACCGTGTCCTCCAATGCCGTTTCATAGTCTATCGCACCGCTCCGGATCAGTCCGCGTTCCACGGCCAGTCCGTTTTCGCGGAGAGCCGCCAGATACCCGTGCTTCCGCCGTTGCATCATATCCAGATGGTTGGGACCGCCGATAAAGGCGATGCGACGGCTTCCCGTGTCTATCAAGTGCTGGACCGCCATCTGTGCGGCCTCGTCGCCATTGGCGGTGACACACGAGAAGCGTTCCGTCAGACAGGTGCGCCCGAAGAAGACGAGCGGGATGCCCATCTCCGCAATCTCCTCGAAATGGCTGTAATCGGTGGTGGTCTGCGCCAGACAGGCGATGATGCCCTCCACATGGAGGTTGATGAAATTGTCGACAGCCTGCGTCTCGTCCTCGAAGGATTCGTGGCTGTTGGCCCCGATGACGCTATATCCGGAGCGTTTGGCCTCCTCCTCTATCCCGTCGAGCACGGCGGCATAGTAGTGGGTCACCAGGTTGGGCAGCACCACCCCGATGACCTTCGGGGCCTCCCGGCGCAGGCTCTGCGCGAACGGGTTGGGCCGATAGTTGCGCGCCTTGGCCAGAGCCTTCACCCGTTCCTGCATCTCGCATCCGATTTCCGACGAGCTTCGCAGGGCACGGCTGACGGTGGCAATACTCACATGGAGTTCTTCTGCCAAGTCCTTCAACGACGTTCTATGCTGTTTCTTACTCTTCATCGGTGCAAAAATACGAAAAAAACCGCAATGTGCTGCATTTTTTTCCGGTTTTTCTTGCTTTTGTTCCCAAATATACTTACCTTTGCAGCGACTAATGGAAACAATAGGCTTTTGTATTAAGAAGCAATGAGTAATGAATAGTTGATAATAAGTTAGTTAGAAAACAGAAACTGGGATTGTCGTGAGACACTCCCAGTTTTTTTGAAGGCACTACGGAATCATGAAGAAGAAAAACGAAATCGAAATCCCTGCGGGTGTCGACCGCGTGATGCTCCACGCCTGTTGCGCTCCCTGTTCGTCGGCCATCGTGGAATGGATGACGGAGCATGGCATTCGTCCCACCATCTTTTATTTCAATCCCAACATCTGGCCGCAACGCGAATATGAAATCCGGAAAGAGGAGAGCAAACGGCACGCCCATCTGCTCGGTCTGGACTGGATAGACGGCGACTACGACCATGCGGCATGGCGGAATGCCGTCCGCGGACTGGAAGGCGATCCGGAACGTGGCGGACGTTGCCTCCAGTGTTTCCGTCTGCGTCTGACTGCCACCGCTTTGGTGGCCTGCCAACAGGGTTTCGACACGATAGCCACCACCCTTGCCACGTCGCGCTGGAAAAGTCTCGAACAGATTGCACAGGCCGGCCGGATGGCCGAGGAAGCCGTACCCGGTGTTCACTTCTGGGCACAGAACTGGCGGAAGGGCGGACTGCAGGAACGCCGCAATGTGCTGTTGCGCCAGTATGGTTTCTACAACCAGCGGTATTGCGGATGCGAGTTCAGCGTCCGACCGGAAACGGAGGAAGGGAAAGCCGTCGCGCAGCCGGAGACCTCGGATCAGTCGAACACCTTGAAGCGGTAGCCCTGACTGCGCAGCCATTCTATGCTTTCCGGAAGGGCTGTCTTCAACTTGTCAATGCTCTTGAGCGAATCGTGAAACGTGATGATGGAACCGTTGCGCGCATAGCGTTTGACGTTGTTCACCACATCCTCCGCGGTCATCCATTTGGAATAGTCACGCGTGACGAGGTCCCACATCACGATGCGGTACTTGCGTCCCAGTATGGCGTACTGGTCCAGACGCATCCAGCCATGCGGTGGGCGCACCAGATCCGTATGGAGATAGGCGTTGGCCTTCTCCACATTGTAACAGTATTTGTGGATGCTGTGCCGGAAACCGCTGATGTGGTTGTGCGTATGGTTGCCGACCCGGTGGCCTTCATCGATGACGCGCTGCAGCAGTTCCGGATATTTCCTGGCATTGTCGCCCACCATGAAGAAGGTGGCCTTGATGCCGTAGCGTTGCAGGGTGTCAAGGATGAAAGGCGTGGCTTCGGGAATGGGACCGTCGTCGAAGGTCAGGTACACGGCCCGCTCGTGACGATCCATTCTCCACGTGGCTCTGGGATAGAGCCACCGTAGCCATATTGCCGGTTGTTCTATAATCACTTGCTCTTGTCGCTTGGTTTCCGTTGCGGTCAACGTCCGATACCCGATGCGCCTCCACGCTCCTCGAAGGTGCGTATCATGCGGCTGTACTGTCCGTAGTGCTTCTCGGCCCAGTCCGGATCAATCTGCTGGGCAACGAGGAGTATCTGCTGGAGGTAGTAGGCATGGACGTAAGCCGAATTTTTGGAGAACTCGAACTGCTCTGCATTGAGGTTGTTGTACCAGTTGAGATACTGCTGCGAGTTGTGCCACATCTCGTTGAGAATCTTCATGGCCTTCTGCTTCTGTCCGACCTTCGCCCATCCCTCGGCCATGTCAAGCGAGCCCGACGAGAACTCGTGGGGGATATTGTACGAGGGGAGCATCTTCTCCGTGTAGCCCAGCACCTCTGCCGCACGTTTCTTGTCTCCCTCCTGGATGAGGTGGTTGGAGAGCTGCGACATGATGCGGCGGTGGCTGTAACACATCCGCATCACGGTCTCGTCGATGTAGACGCCCTTCTTGTTCAGTTCCCCGAACTTGAAGCGGTGCATCACGTTGTCGTAAGTGCGCTTCGTGTCGAAGTTGCGTGCCCCTTCGGCATTGGTGGTGAACGGGGTGATACGGTGGGCCAATCCCTCGGTCACCAGATTGTTGCCGAGGTTGATGTAGTTTTCGTCACCGACCGTCACGGCCACATAGACCGGGCGTTTCCAGTTACATTCCGCCAACATCTCCAGAATCATCAGGTCTCCCTTGTAGAGGGCACTCTTCCCTACCAGCGAGATGACCATGCGGTCCGGAATGCTGTCGGCGGCCATCATCATGCCGCTCTTGCGGACGGCCTCCTTGTCGATGGTCATATAGAGGGTGTCGGTGGGAATGACGTGAAGCTCGGAATTTTTGGAGCGTACCCAGTATTTCAGCACGTTCTTCAGTTCGAAGGGGTCGTCACCGAACTGCTTCTTGGCGGTTTCGGGGTCTTGCTTGTACAAGTCGAGGACGGCCTGCTTCATGTAGGGTGCGACGGAGACGTACTCGTTCGTGCCGGTGACATACTCCAGGCGGTTCCAGGTGATGGGTATTCCCGGCGAGGTGTAGGCCGGTCGGCGCATCTGGTCGATGTACCAGTCGGTCTGGAGGTACGACAGGTTGCAGACGCGCGCATCGGTGCGCACGCCCTCCACATCCTGGTTGTACCACAGCGGGAAGGTGTCGTTGTCTCCGTTGGTATAGATGATGGGATTGCCCTCGTCCTGCAGCGACATCAGGTAGTTCTGTCCGAAGTCACGGCAGGCGTAGCGTCCGCTGCGGTCGTGGTCGTCCCAGGTCTGGCTGGCCATCTGTATGGGGACAGCGAGTGCCGCCAAGGCGATGACGGCGGCTGCCGCCACGTTATCCCGCTTCATCTTGCGTGCCAGCAGGTCAATCAGTGCCGCCACACCCATGCCGCACCAGATGGCAAAGGCATAGAACGAACCCGCATAGGCATAGTCGCGTTCGCGCACCTGCGCCGGGTTCTGGTTGAGGTAGATGACGATGGCCAGACCGGTCATGAAGAACAGGAAGAACACCACCCAGAACTGGCGGATGCCGACGGGTTCGTCCTCCGTCCGGTCTGCACCGGGCACCGGGCGTTTCCGGGTGTACCACGCCTGCCAGAAGAGGCCGACGAGACCGAGCAGGAGTGGCATCATGTAGAAGACATTATGTCCCTTGTTGTTCTTGAGTTCGTCGGGCAACGTCGACTGGTCTCCCAGCCTCCAGTCGTCCAGCCAACTGAAGCCGCTGATCCAGTTGCCGTGCTCCAGCTCACCCTGTCCCTGTATGTCGTTCTGCCGTCCGGCGAAATTCCACATGAAATATCTCCAGTACATGAAATTGCACTGATAGGAAAGGAAGAAGCGGATGTTCTGCAACATGCTCGGCATCTTCACCGTGACCATCTCCCCACAGCGGTCGTACACCTCCTCGCGACCGTCCGGTTCTTCTCCCAGCCAACTGCGGTAGGAGGACGCTTTTGCGGCATCCCACATCCGGGGGAAGATCATATTCTGCGCATAGACATATTCGCTCTTGGTGCGTGCCACGAAGTATTTGTCCTTCTCGTCCGGCGAAGCCTTCTCCTGACGCTGCCACACGGGTGCGCCTTCCTTCTGCACAGGACGGCAGTAGTCACCGGCCTTTTCCAGTGCCACCTGCGAGGTGTAGGCTTGCCCATAGAGCAGGGGACGCTGTCCGTACTGGTCGCGGCCGAGGTAGTCGCCCAGGGTGAAGATGTCTTCCGGCGAGTTCTGGTCCATGGGGGGATTGGCGGAAGAGCGTATCACGATGACGGCATAGGAGGAATATCCGATGAGGAGCATCATCATGCAGAGCAGTGCGGTGTTCTTGACCCGCGAGGTGATGAGCAGCTTGCCTTTCTTCCTGTACTTCAGCACCAGCCACAACAGGGCCAACACGACGATGCCGATGAGCACGGACGACCAGCCGTAGCCGTAGAACGGAATGCCCAGCATGGCGACCGACAGCAGGAATGCGCCGTTCTGACGCTTCAGACTACGGTCGTTGTGCGTCTCGTAGATGGCCCAGATCAGCACCGAGACGAGCAGGATGATGTACACGATTTCTCCCGTGTTGAACGGACAGCCCAACAGATTGACGAACAGCAGTTCAAACCATCCGCCCACGCGCACAATGCCCGGAACAAGTCCATAGAGCACGGCGGCCAGGATGACGATGGAGATGGCCAGCGCGGCGATAGATCCGTAGAGGTCTTTTCGCGAGTCGGGTTGCGGACACTTGCGGTAGTAGTAGACCAGCACGATGGCAGGCAGACACAGCAGGTTGAGCAGGTGCACGCCGATGGAGAGACCGGTCATATACATGATGAGCACGAGCCAACGGTCGGAATGTGGTTCGTCGGCGTGTTCCTCCCATTTCAGTATCAGCCAGAACACCAGAGCGGTGAATGCCGAGGAATAGGCATAGACCTCCCCCTCGACGGCGGAGAACCAGAAGGTGTCGCTGAAGGTATAGATCAGCGCACCCACCAAGGCCGACCCTTCGATGGCAATCGTCTTGGCCACGGTCATTTCCGACCAGTCCTTCACAAGAAGCCGACGCACCAGATGGGAGATGGTCCAGAAGAGGAAGAGGATGGTGACTGCCGAGAGCAGGGCACTCATCGTATTGACCATGCGCGCCACCTGCGAGGGGTCGCTGGCAAAATGCGAGAAAAGGTTCGCAGTAAGCATGAAGAAGGGTGCCCCCGGCGGGTGTCCCACTTCGAGTTTATATCCTGTCGAGATAAATTCCGGACAGTCCCAGAAGGAGGCCGTCGGCTCAATGGTGGAGCAATACACAAAGGCGGCAATGAGGAAGGTGCCCCACCCCAACGTATTGTCCAACAGTCGAAAACGTTTCATACTTTATTCTGTTATTTCTTTATAGCTTGCAAAGGTACTGATTTTTGACGGAAGAGCCGTCTGTTTCAGTTATTTTAACTACATCAACGCACTTGCACCATAGACGAGCAGCGCGTAACGCAACACTTTTCCTATCGTGATGCTGGTCAGCGAGACGGGGATGTTGGCACGCATCAGACCGAGCACGATGGTGATGGCACTGCCCAGGATGGGGAGGAACGCGAAGAATCCCATCCATGCCCCGTGGCCGCCCATGAAGCGTGTGGCTTTGTCGAGGCTTTCCTGACTGACATGAAGGTATTTGTGGATCCATTCCAACCGCCCCATGCGCCCCACGGCATAGTTGAAGCAGGAACCCAGCACATTGCCTGCCGAACCGTACACGACGAGGGCGGTGCTGTCGAGACCTGCCGCCATCAGTCCCAGCATGACGGCCTCACTGGAGAAAGGGAAGAACGACCCGGCCACGAATGCGGCGACGAACATTCCCCAGTATCCGTATCCGATGAGCAGTGAGGTGACGAAATCCATACTGACGGTTTTTCAGAACAGCAGCGACGAGGTGCAGAGGTTGTAGACGGTGATCAGCAGCGCCAACAGGAGAAACGCCTGCACGGCGATGTTGGTGAGGCGCGTATCGGTGAACACCAGATAATGGGCAGCCAAAGGCGAGATGGAGACGAGGAGCATGGGCATGAGCCGGTCGTAGAATGTGGGTTGCAGCAGCAGCGCGAAGAACACCAGTCCGGTCGCCCAGATGAAGAACTTGTAGAGGCGGCTCACCCGGATGCTGTCGAGGTGGCCTTGCCGCAGATAGTGGACGACACCGACCGTACCCACCAGCAGGAGGAGGAACAGCACCCCCACTTGCCCTACGCTCCACACCGTCACGTCGAGCGGCCAGCCCCATTCCGCCAGCGACCGGAAATGATTGGCAATCGGCGTAAAATCCTGTTGGATCATCAGTCCGCCGAACCAACACCAATAGGGGGTCAGCAGCCCGAAGAAACTGGCATACCACGTGCGACGGGAGAGGGACTGGAGCAGCGCGTACTGCAGCAGCCACAGGAAGGGCAGCAGACAAAGAATCTGCACGAAGACCAGACTGGCCACGCTGATGCTGAGATAGGCATAGTAGGTGGAGCCTGCCGCTACGGGGTTCTGATACGAATGGAACAGCAACAGGAAATAGGCCGCCCAACACGCCTGGACCAGCTCTCCTTGGAAATCGGCGAACAACGGGCAGGCCGCCGCCGAAAGCACGAGGAACGAGCTGGAAATCATGGGCGTATAGACGCGCATGAGCGCATGGCTCTTGTTGAGTTGGATCAGCAGCATGACGGTGGCGACGAAACAGGCCAGCGCACTCCACCAGTGCCCCACGACAACGCCTGCCAGCAACCACACGCACCCCGATGCGACGAGGAGCGTGGGCAGCGTGCGTTTGTTCTCTACGATTCTTCTCTGCAGTCGTTTCGCCATGCGTTTCCAGTCTGCCGCTTAGAGGTCTGCGCCGATGTCGCTGCGGAAATACTTGTCCGTAAACCGTATCTTACCGGCTTCTGCAAACGATTTCCGGAGTGCTTCGGCCTTGTCCTTGCCGTAGGAGGAGACGGCGATGACGCGTCCGCCAGCTGTCACGGGCTGTCCGTCCTTGAGTGCCGTGCCGCTGTGGAACACGACACTGCCCTCCACTTGGTCGAGACCGGTGATGGGGTAGCCTTTCCGGTATTCCTGCGGATAGCCTCCGCTGACCAGCATGACACAGACGGCCGCGCGCTCGTCGAACACGACGCTGCGCCGGTTGAGGTCGCCGGCAGCCACACCTTCAAAGAGGTCTACAAGGTCGCTCTTCAGCCTCAGCATGACGCTCTCGGTCTCCGGGTCTCCCATACGGCAGTTGTATTCAATGACCATGGGCTCTCCCCCGACGTTGATCAGACCGAAGAAGATGAAGCCCTTGTAGTCGATGTGCTCGGCTTTCAGTCCCTCCACCGTCGGACGGATGATGCGGTCTTCCACCTTCTTCATCCACTCCTTGGTGGCGAAGGGGACGGGGGTGACGCTGCCCATTCCGCCCGTGTTCAGCCCGGTGTCGTGCTCGCCGATGCGCTTATAGTCCTTGGCCTCGGGCAGGATTTGATAGTGTTCCCCGTCGGTCAGTACGAACACGGAGCATTCGATGCCGCTGAGGAACTCCTCAATCACCACCCTGGCGGAGGCGTTGCCGAACATTCCGCCGAGCATTTCCTTCAGTTCCTTCTTGGCCTCGTCGAGTGTAGGAAGGATGAGCACACCCTTTCCGGCGCACAGGCCGTCGGCCTTGAGCACATAAGGTGCCTGCAAGGTCTCCAGAAACTTCAGGCCGTCCTCCAGATGTTCGCCGTCGAAAGTCCGGTATTGGGCCGTGGGGATATGATGGCGCTGCATGAAGGCTTTGGCGAAGTCCTTCGATCCTTCCAGTACGGCACCGGCCTTGGAGGGGCCGATGACGGGGATGTGGCAGGTGCGACTGTCGGCTTTCAGGTCGTCATAGATGCCTTTCACCAACGGATCTTCCGGGCCTACCACCACCATGTCGATGGCATTCGCGGCACAGAACGCCTTGACGGCCTCGAAGTCGTCGGCCTTCATGTCCACGTTCTCGCCGCAGTTTCCAGTCCCGGCATTTCCCGGGGCGATGTAGAGCTTTTCACATTTGGGGCTTTGGGCGATTTTCCATGCCAAGGCGTGCTCGCGGCCGCCACTTCCCAACAACAGTATTTTCATTTTTTACACCTTATTATATATATATGTTTCATTTCAGATAGTCCTCGAAGTACCGCGTGATGCGCTCGTGGAGGTGTACGCTCTGGTGGCCGCGCATATTGTGCGGTTCACCGGGGTAGACGAAGAAGTCCGGCTGCGTTCCGGCTGCGATGCAGGCCTTGAGGAAGGAGAGGCAGTGCTGCGGCACGACGGTGGTGTCGTTGAGTCCCTGTATAATCTGCAACCGTCCCTTGAGGTTCTTGGCCTGCGGAATCAGGGAGCTGGTCCGGTAGCCGTCGGGGTTGTCCTGCGGCGTACCCATGTAGCGTTCGCCGTACATCACCTCGTACCATTGCCAGTCGATGACGGGGCCTCCGGCCACGCCCACCTTGAAGACTTCGGGATAGTGGGTCATCAGGGAAACGGTCATGAAACCGCCGAAGCTCCAGCCGTGCACGCCGATTCTGTCGGCATCCACATAAGGCAGGCTCTTGAGGTATTCCACGCCCTTCATCTGGTCTTTCATCTCCTCCTGTCCGAGCCGGTGCCAGGTGGCCTGTTCAAAAGCCTTGCCGCGGTGCTCGCTGCCCCGGTTGTCGAGGATGAAGGTGATGTAGCCTTTTCCGGCCATGTAGCTCTCCCACCCCCGGCTGCAGTAGTGCCAGCGTTCGTCGACATTGTGTGCGTGCGGACCGCCGTAGACATAGACGACAGTGGGGTATTTCTTGGCGGGGTCGAAGTCGGCAGGCTTCACCATGCGCCAGTAGAGGTCGGTGTGGCCGTCGGCGGCCTTGAGGGTGCCGCAACTGAACTGCGGCACGGTGTACCCCTTCCATGGGTCTTCTGCCCGGAAATAGGGCGTGGCCTTCCCCTTGGCGGTCTCCACGAGGTCGATGCAGCGCGGCACGTCGGGTGCGGAGTAGTTGTCGACCAACAGCGTGCCGCTGTGACTCAACGTGGCGTTGTGCCAGCCACGCTCGCTGCCCAAGAGCGTGCGTTTCCCGGTCTTGGTGCTGACGGCAAAGAGGTTGCGGCGGATGGGGCTGATGGCATTGGCGGCGATGATGACGCTCTTCTGCCGGACGTTGAAGCCCAATACTTCAAGCACCTCCCAAGAGCCTTCGGTCAGTTGGCGGACGGCGAGCCGTCCGTCCTTGCCGAGGGTGCAGAGGTAGAGGTGGTTGTAGCCGTCCTTGCGGCTCTGCATGAGGAACGTGTCGTCGGCCCACGGCAGGAACTGGATGGGATGCAGGGGCTCCACGTATTTCTCGTCGGTCTCGCGGTAGAGTTCGCCGCGCTTTTCGCCCGTCGCCGCGTCGTAGGCCGTCAGGCGACAGTCGTTCTGCCGACGGTTCAGCTCAAACATATAGACGGTCTTGCTGTCGGGACTCCACGCCACGTTGGTGAAGTAGCGGTCGGTCGGGTCTCCGGCCTGGAGGTAGAGGGTTTTCCCGGTGGAACGGTCATAGATGCCCACGGTGACGGTGTGCGAGGTCTCGCCGGCCATGGGGTATTTGTCGGGGGCGGGGGTGGCGATGCCCGGGTGTTCGGCGGTGGGTTCGGGAATGTCCACCTGCGGATAGTCCGTCACGTGGGTCTGGTCCATGCGGTAGAAGGCCAGCCGTGTGCCGTCGGGACTCCAGAAGGTGCCTTTCTCTATGCCGAACTCGTTGCGGTGGACGCTCTGTCCGTAGACGATGTCGCGGCTGCCGTCCGTGGACAGCGGCGTGGCGTGCCCGTCCGTGTCGCCCACGTAGAGGTTGTCGCCCTGCAGATAGGCGTAGGCCGTCCGGTTGGGGTTGTATTCCAGCAGTTGCTGGCCGTCGCGCAGGACGAGGCTGTCCAGCAGCGTGTAGGTTTTGAAGTCGATGGTGTAGGTCCGGCTGCCCAGCCCGACGACGGCGATGCTTTTGTCGGGGAAGGGGAACTCGGCGTTGTAGAGGGCGCGGACGGGTTTGCCGCCCTGTGGGGCTATCCAGCGGTTGACCTCGTCGAGGGTGAAGAGCGGCGTTTCCTTTGCTCCGCCCCGGTCCACGAGGGTGCAGGCTTCGATGTCGAGGTGCACGAGACGGTCTCCCCACCAGGCGGTCCAGCGGTTCTCCGGCACCATGTTGCGGTAGTTGGTGCCTCCGTAGTTGAGGTCTTCCAGCGTCAGGGTCTTCTGTGCGTTCATCGGCAGTGTGGCCGCCAAGAGGGTGATGCAGGCGGCAAGGGTTTTACGTCTCAGGTCAGTCATGGTTGTTTCTCCTGTCTTTACGGTCGAAACGGCGGTCTTTTCCGCCACTGCGGTCGAAGCGTTCGTGGCCGCCTCTGTTGTCGCCCTTGCGGAAGGGCTTGCGGTCGCCGTCCCTGCGGAAAGACTTGCGGTCATCGTCCCGGTCTCTGCGGAAAGGCTTGCGCTCGTCGTCCCGACGGAAGGCTTTGCGCTCCCGGCGTTCGTTGTTGTCGCGCTCTTCCTTGCGCTCCATGGAACGGAAGCGGAAGGTGCGGATGTCTGCGGCCTCGTTCTCCTCCTGTTCCTCCAGACGGCGTTTGAACTCGCGGTTCTGCTTGAAGCGGCGCTTCTCCGCCATCTGGCGTTTCTCCTCTTCGGTCTTCACGGTGCCGCCCTCCGCACGGAAGTCCTTCATCTTGCCGTCGAAGAGCTGGTACTTGCGGAACTCACACTCCAGACTGCCGTTGTAGACGGGTATCTTGATGCTGGGCTTGAGACCGATCTGGTCGAAGCACTCCTCGCGGTAGCTGAGAATCCATGCCTCGCCGCCGGCGAACTGGTGCTTCAGCCGCTCCCCGATCATCTTGTAGGTGCCGAGGAGGTCGGGGGTGGAGATGCGCTCGCCGTAAGGGGGATTGGTGACGAGGATGCTCTTCTCCTTGGGCTGGGTGAAGTCCTTGAAGTCGGCCGTCTCCACGGTGATGTCTTTGGCCAGACCGGCCGCCCGGGCGTTGAGGCGCGCCGTATTGACCGCTTTCACGTCGATGTCGTAGCCGTAGATATGGTGGGTGAACTCGCGCTCGGCACTGTCGTCGTTGTAGATGCGGTCGAAAAGCTCGGCATCATAGTCGGGCCATTTTTCGAAAGCGTATGCCTTGCGGAACAGGCCGGGAGCCATGTTCCGGGCGATGAGGGCGGCTTCGATGAGCAGGGTGCCGCTGCCGCACATGGGGTCGATGAAGTCGGTGTCGCCCTGCCAACCGGTCATCAGGATCATGCCGGCGGCCAACACCTCATTGAGGGGAGCCTCCACAGACTCCTGACGGTAGCCGCGGCGGTGGAGCGACTCGCCGCTGGAGTCAAGGGAGAGGGTGCACTGGTCTTCGGCAATGTGGATGTTGAGGCGGATGTCGGGGTTCGCCACGGAGATGTTGGGGCGTGTGCCGCTCTTCTCGCGGAACTGGTCCACGATGGCATCCTTCACCTTGTACGCCACGAACTTGGAGTGGCGGAACTCTTCGGAGAAGACCACGGAATCGACGGCAAAGGTCTTGTCCACGCTGAGATACTGCGTCCAGTCCGTTTTCTGCACCTCGCGGTAGACATCGTCTGCCGAACGCGCACGGAAGTGGCTGATAGGTTTCAGAACACGTATGGCGGTGTGGAGTTGGAAGTTGGCGCGGTACATGAGTTCCTTGTCGCCTCTGAAGGAGACCATTCTGCGTCCGATCTGCACGTCGTTTGCGCCCAGTTGCGTCAGCTCTTTCGCCAAAACGGGTTCCAGTCCCATAAAGGTCTTGGCGATCAGTTCAAAGTCCTGTGTCATTATGTCTTTTCGTAAATATGGTGACAAAGGTACGAATAAGCGAGCGAAATGCAAAAGGAAAACCCGTTTTTCTTTTCATTT
>CAVJNH010000033.1:20894-24868 GCA_963651005.1 Oscillibacter sp. MSJ-31 | reverse complement strand
AGCTGAAGGAAGAGGAACAACGCCTGAAAGACTCCCTGTTCCGCATCATGACGAGCGCCGCCACAGTGCCTCAAGCCATCACCGACAACGTGCTGGACGAACTGGAAAGCCAGTTGTAAAGCGTCCCGCGTATGGCATGGAACTATACAGAGATACATTCTTAAAACCTAGATAAGGATATATACGAGTAAACAAAGTAACAAAGAATATATGAAAACAGTAATGTTAGTTTTCGGCACACGGCCGGAGGCCATCAAGATGTGTCCGCTGGTGAAGGAGTTCCAGCGGCACCCCGATGCGTTCGAGACCGTGGTGTGCGTGACGGGACAGCACCGCGAGATGCTCGACCAGGTGCTTACTATATTCGATGTCAAGCCCGACTTCGACCTGAACATCATGAAGCAAGGCCAAGACCTATATGATGTCACTGCTCGTGTACTCACAGGTATGCGAGACGTGTTCAAGGAATGCAAGCCCGACGTGGTGCTGGTGCATGGTGATACCACAACGTCAACAGCTGCAGCCCTTGCTGCTTTCTACCAGCAGATTCCCGTTGGTCATGTGGAGGCTGGCCTGCGCACCCACAATATCTACAGCCCCTGGCCGGAGGAGATGAACCGCCAGATTACAGGCCGCATAGCCACCTATAACTTCTCACCCACACCCCTCAGCGAGAGCAACCTGAAGGAAGAAATGGCCCAAGGCCAGATTTTCGTAACAGGTAACACGGTTATTGATGCCCTCCACATGGTGGTCGACAAGCTTAACTCTGATGCTGCCTTGGCAGCAGAGCAGGACAAAGTTCTTGCTCTGGCAGGTTACGATGTCAAGCGCCTTGCCGATGGCAAGAAACTGGTTCTCATTACAGGTCACAGGAGAGAGAATTTTGGCGATGGCTTCATTAGTATGGTGACGGCCATGAAAGATTTGTCGGAGAAGTACCCCGATGTCGATTTTGTCTATCCTATGCACCTCAATCCCAATGTGCGCAAGCCCATCCATGAGGTGTTCGGCGATGACCTTACCAGGCCCAACTTCTTCTTCATCGAACCCCTCCAGTATCTGGAGCTCGTCTATCTGATGGAGCAGTCCGCCATCGTCCTCACTGACTCCGGCGGCATCCAGGAGGAGGCTCCGGGACTGGGCAAGCCCGTGCTCGTGATGCGCGACACCACGGAGCGTCCGGAGGCCCTCGCCTGCGGTACCGTTCGTCTGGTGGGCACGGACTACGACCGGATTGTGGACGGGGTCAGCACCCTGCTGGAGGACGGACAGGCATACGCCCAGATGTCCAAGGTCGTGAACCCCTACGGCGACGGCAAGGCCTGCAACAGGATTGTGCGCATTCTGGGCGGCGAGGAAGTGGAACGGTATGCCGTTTGCCTGATGTAGATTCTGACGGTCACAGAACGCTTGGTTATTTTTTGACAGCCGCGATATAGATAGTATTTTCAAAACGATAAGAGCATGAAAAAAATACAAGTAACACAGACTTCAATGCCTCCATACGAAGAGTACATTGAAGAGATAAAAGATATATGGGAAAGCCACTGGTTGACAAATATGGGACCTAAGCATAATCTGTTGGAGAAGCAATTGAAAGAGTACCTTTCTGTAAGCAGCATTTCCCTATTCACAAATGGTCACAACGCATTGGAGTTATGTCTTCAAGCCATGAATCTTTGTGGAGAAGTAATAACAACACCCTTTACTTTCGCATCAACCACTCACGCCATCGTCCGAAATGGTTTAACTCCTGTTTTTTGTGATATAAATCCCATCGATTTTACGATAGATGTAACAAAATTAGAATCTTTGATTACAGACAAGACGACAGCCATTGTTCCTGTTCACGTTTATGGCCATGTGTGTAATGTTGAAGAAATAGATTCTATTGCCAAGAAATATGGACTTAGGGTCATTTATGATGCAGCTCATGTATTTGGTGTTCGCTATAGGGGGGGGGGGATTGGTAATTTCGGCGATGCATCAATGTTTAGTTTCCATGCCACTAAAGTTTATCATACCATTGAGGGTGGAGCAATATGTTACCACGACGAAGAATTGGGGCGGAAATTGTATAAACTACGTGACTTTGGCATCAAAGATGCAGAAACTATTGATGGCATCGGATCAAATGCAAAGATGCATGAATTCTCTGCAGCCATGGGAATCTGTATGCTGAGGCATGTTGATGAAGAAATAGCGAAGAGAGGAAAAGTGGTTGAATGCTATCGAAAAAAGCTCGCCAATATTGAAGGAATTCAACTTTCTCCAATACAAAAAGATGTCACTCCGAACTACGCATATTTCCCGATAATAATTGAAGAAGAAGCATTTGGTGCAACTCGTAATGAAGTCTTGTACAAACTTGCAGAAAATAATATTCACGCAAGAAAATATTTTTACCCACTTACAAATGCATTTGAAGTCTATCACAATCGCTTTAATCCAAACGCGACACCAGTTGCCCGTCATATCAGCAATCGGGTTCTGACACTCCCACTCTATGCAGACTTAGCTTTAGAAGATGTAGACCGCATTTGCAATATTGTAAAACAATGCGGAACGAAATAGAAAAACAGTATGAGAAAACCAAAATATCTGCATTGTGTATTGGACGAAAAATTCATAGATGGAGCCATATCCCTTTTCGAGGAAGATAAAAGAATAGAAAATACTTATATCCAATTCACTAACCAAACAGCATCTGGGTTCAAATATATCAAGAGCAAGAACGTCCAGAAACAGCCAATGGATGTCTTTCTTAAAGTTGTTAATGACTATGATGTTGTTGTCTTGCACAGTTTACCGGCTATTCCCATAAATATAATACGCAAGATTCCTTCGCGAATCAATGTGGTATGGTTGATGTGGGGGTACGATTTCTATAACTGGCAAATATACCATTCGAGATGGATAAAACCGCTATCAGAAAGAACTCTCACCTTTTGTGAAAGACTAAGAAAAATCAAAGCTAAATGTTTTTATTGGCTATATGAAGGCATCTTTTTCAAAGAAGCATTGGCTCGTATCGATTATTTCTCAGGAGTATTTCCGTATGAATACCAATTATTGAAGGAATTGCCACGTTATCCTGAAATAAAAGCGTTGCCCATAGATTTTTATTATGGGGATACGAACTTCTTTATCCCAGAATCCCCAGAGGTGAGAATAAACAACAAATTTGAGAATGTGATTATAGGAAACTCCGCCGATCCCGGAAATAATACGCTTGAAGCTTTCGAAATATTAAGAGGAAGGTTGGATGTAAACAACGTAAAAGCGATAATTGCACCTCTGAGTTATGGCACTAATAAGGACTTTATTAACAGAGTAAAGAAAGAAGGCCGTGCTATATGGGGGAACAAGTTTTTTCCTTTGGACCATTATCTGCCTATAGGCGAATATCTTCATACGGTATCCAACTGTAAGATTGCTATATTTTTCCACGAACGTCAACAAGCTTCAGACAATGTCCTGATGCAACTCATGTATGGTGCCAAGGTTTTTTTATCGGTATCTTCGATGATGTACCAATATCTTAAAAGTTTAGGGTTTTATATCTATTCATTGCAGGAGGACAAAGACAGTATAAACACGCCATTGACCAAAGAACAGATATATACCAATAGAACTATTCTTAGCCATAATTTCAGCTCGTCAAAACTAATAGAGCGAGTTAAAGTAATGAATAATACGATTTGTAACTTAAAGTAACAACAAATGAAGAGATTTGGATTTAGTTTTGAATGTACATTTAATGACTTCGGCGGCATAGAATGTGTGAAGTTTGAAAATCATTTTGTCCAAAAGTTCCAAGATGATAGGTTGTGTGATGAAACGAACGACTACGTTGTCATATTAGATGGTGTAGTGCTAAATAAAAAAGAGCTGTTGGCGAGTCACCGGCAAGAGAACTGGCGTGATACTTTGATTTCGATGTATTGTAGTAACAAGTATACAGGCGTATG
>CAVJNH010000033.1:0-20884 GCA_963651005.1 Oscillibacter sp. MSJ-31 | reverse complement strand
AGGGGGGGGGGTGGATTAACGAATTAAGAGGCTCATTTGCCGGTGTGTTGTATGACAAAAAAGAACAGGAAATAGTGATTTTCTCTGACCAGATAGGCAGCAGATTTCTATACTACACAAAAGTGAACGATACTTTTTACGTATCGTCCCTCATGGACGATGTTTATCGCTTCCGGGGTAACCATCACGCTAAAAGTCAGCTTTCTGTTGAGAATTCCTATTTATTGTTGTCGTATGGTTATATGGTTGAGGACAGGACTTTATGCAAAGAAATCAAGAAAGTACTCCCCGGCCATTATCTCACCATCAAGAATGGCAAAGTGAGAGAAGAGGAATATTTTCTTCTTGACAACACACCAGACACCTCTCCGACAGAAGACGAATGGATAGAGAGAATAGACGAGACGTTCAGAATAGCAGTACAACAGCAGTTTGAGAAAGACAATGAATATGGGTATAAACATTTATCAGCTCTTAGTGCTGGATTAGACAGCCGAATGACAAGTTGGGTAGCACATGACATGGGGTACACAAGCCAACTGAATTATACATTCTCCCAATCAGACTATTGGGATCAAACAATCCCCCAACAGATTACCCGCGACATGAAGCACGAGTGGATTTACGAGTCCTTGGATAATGGATTGTGGCTTTATAACCTTGAGGATATAACACGTTTGACCGGCGGCAGTGTATTGTATTATGGTTTGTCTCATGCCTATAGTATGTACTCAAAGATGAATTTTGAAGAATTTGGCATTATACATACGGGACAGTTGGGTGACGCAATTCTGGGTACATACTGTGATACCGAAAATGAAGAAACATTTAAATGGGGTGATGGTGCCTATTCCATGACGATGCTGGACAAAGTCAAGTCTTTGGAAATACGAAAGTATAAAAACCAAGAAATGGCCGTATTATATCTGAGAGGATTTGGTGGGACAAACAATGGAAATATGGCTGAGTATGTATTTACGGATTCCCTTAGTCCGTTCTATAATTTGGAATTCTTTAAACTTGCGTTGTCTATACCATTAAGGTATAGGTTTGACCATAGAATATACAAAAAATGGATAATACGAAAATATCCAGCAGCGGCTGAATATGTCTGGGAAAAGATTGGTTGTAAAATAACCCGTTCCTTTGGTATAATTAGCATACATGGGAGAACTTATAGATTGGAGACACTCCCAAACAAAATGATTAGGAGGCTGTTCCCTACACTTTCAAAGCCAAATGTCAAAAGTATGAATCCCCTTGACGACTATGTGGAGAATAACCAAGAATTGGGGTGTTTCCTACAGTCATATAGACAATATGCTGACAAAATTGGCGATGAAGAGTTAAGAAACGATGTGGTTGAACTAAGTAGGTCTGGCAATGCAGTAGAACGCATTGAGGCAGCATCATTACTGGCAGCCATTAAATTGTATTTTTAGAACGATTAAAAATGGAGTATGATGATTAACGTAATCGGATTGGGCTACATCGGACTGCCGACAGCCCTCATGATGGCCTCGCATGGTGTGGAGGTCATCGGCACAGACTATAACAAGGAACTGGTGGACACGCTGAATACCGGCAAGACCACCTTCAAGGAAGACGGGCTGGACGAACTGTTCGCCCATGCCGTAAAGGCCGGCATCCGCTTCACCACGGAATACCAGAAGACGGATATGTACATCATCTCCGTGCCCACCCCCTACGACAAGTTCTCGAAGAAGGTGGATGCATGCTATGTGGTGGCCGCCGTGAAGGACGTGATGAAGGTGTGCCCGAAAGGGGCCACCGTGGTCATTGAGAGCACGATAAGCCCGGGCACGATTGACAAGTTCGTGCGCCCCGTCATCGAGGGGAACGGTTTCACCATCGGTGAAGACCTCCATCTAGTCCATGCCCCGGAGCGCATCATCCCCGGCAACATGGTCTATGAGCTGCTGCACAACAACCGCACCATCGGTGCCGACAACAGGGAGATCGGCGAGAAGGTGAAAGAGTTCTACGCCTCGTTCTGCCAGGGCGAGATTGTCGTCACCGACATCCGCACGGCGGAGATGACCAAAGTGGTGGAGAACACGTTCCGCGCCGTGAACATCGCCTTTGCCAACGAGCTTTCTCGCATCTGCCGCCACGACAACATGGACGTGTACGAGATCATCCGCATCTGCAATATGCACCCGCGCGTGAACATCCTGCAGCCCGGACCCGGTGTCGGCGGCCACTGCATCTCGGTGGACCCGTGGTTCCTCGTGGGCGACTATCCCCAGCTGGCCAAGGTGATTGACGAGTCGATGAAGACCAACGACAGCCAGCCCACGTTCGTGCTGAACCGCATCCACGAGATCATGAAGGAGAACGGCATCGCCGACAACCGCCGCGTCGGCCTCTACGGCCTCACCTACAAAGAGAACGTGGACGACTTCCGCGAGTCGCCCACCCTGCAGTTGCTGGAGGCGCAGGAGCGTCACCTTGCCCGTCCGCTGAAATGCTACGACCCGTTCCTGGAAAACCACCGGATTGCCGAGAACCAGTATTCCGACTTCGATGCGTTCCTCCGGGACATCGACATGGTGGTCATCATGGTGAAGCACGACCACATCCGGCAGCACTGGGACCGGCTGCAGGGCAAGGTCATCCTCGACTGCTGCAACATCTGCCCGATAGAAGGAGTGTACCACATTTGAAAACCAATTCAACTGTAAGTGCTATTGCACGATACGAAAATAACAAGGGTCGCATCGCTTGATTTGCGGTGACGGATTTGCCGTATTTTGTGGTGCTGACAGGAAAGCACGGAACGGATAAGACTCAGTTGCAGAAATATCCGTTTTATGGAAGTTTTCTTGATGATATTGGAACGATAAGTCAAGTGTCAAGCGAAGGGAATCCGTTCAAGGACTGAAATATAGTTTTACGGTAGAAGGGTATGGCTGTTGATAATCATTTAAGTGGAAAAACCTTAAGAGGGATTAGTTGGAGTGCTGTAGAGATTATTCTCCGATATGGGATAACATTTCTTGTCGGCATCATACTAGCACGCCTATTAACACCAGACCAATATGGATTAATAGGAGTTTTAACTATCTTTATTGAGATATTTAATATTATTATTGATGGTGGTTTTTCCAATGCTCTTATTCGGAAAAAAGATGCTAATGATATTGATTTTAATACTGTTTTCATAATTAATATGTTGCTGTCTGTAATGATGGCAATGATACTATTTTTAAGCGCAAAAGGAATTGCACGGTTTTTTGGTAGGGATGAACTAATAGCATTGACAAGGGCTATGTCGATGGTTATTGTCATTAATGCCTTAGCCGTCGTTCAGAAAGTCAGATTAACTAAGCAAATAGATTTTAAAACACAAGCTAAAGTTACCATAATTTCTGGCATAGCAAGTGGGGTAATTGGAATTGTTACAGCTTTATTAGGGATGGGAGTATGGGTTCTTGTTTGTCAGCAAATAAGTAATGCCAGTTTATCAACCTTATTCTTGTGGTTTTATAGTAAGTGGATTCCCCACCTCCAATTTTCTGTAAGGAGTTTTTGTGAGTTATGGAGTTTTGGATGGAAACTTTTGGCAAGTGGCTTGTTAAATACTATTTCAAACCAGTCACATCATATGATAATAGCTAAGATATACTCACCATCGTCATTAGGACAATATACACGAGCCCATCAGTTTGGTAATATTTTGGCGGGAAATCTAACGACAATAGTTCAAAGGGTAGTTTTTCCGGTATTGAGTGAGATACAAGATGACTCCTTTAGATTAAAAAATGCATATCGTCGTATTATAAAATTGACAGTGTACCCAACTTTTGTTTTGATGCTAGGTTTGTGTGCATGTTCTAAATCCCTACTATATGTGCTAATTGGTCCACAGTGGATGGATGCATCAAATTATCTTCAAATACTCTGCTTTTCATTGATGATATATCCGTTGGATTCGCTTAACGCAAATGCTATCCAGGTGACGGGCAGATCTGATATAACGCTTAAAATAAACCTAATAAAAAACATTTTAATGATTGGACCCATTTTGATTGGTTTATATACAAATATACTTTGGATGTTGGTGGCCGATGTTGTTCGGGAATATTTGTCTTATTTTTTGTATGCACATTATACGAGTAAACTGATTAATTATGGCTTAGGAGAACAAATCAAGGATGTTCTGCCTGCTTTCATAGTTGCTTTCACCGTGGCATTTTGTATGTATCCTATTAGTTGTTTTAGGGCTTCTGAATTTATCATTCTCATAATTCAGATTGTTATAGGATTTATGTTGACCATAGGAATATCCGAATGGATTAAGCTTCCAGAGTATATTGAATTGAAGGGGATACTATATGGCTTGTATCATAAAATAACAAAACAAATCAATAAATCCATTGCAACATGAAGTATCAAATGCTAAGTAGATTGTTATCCAAACTGACAGGGAGGAAAATGGTTCTGGACGAGAACATTCCCTTTTCTTATTTTCTACGCATGATTTCCAGCAAGGCCGTCTCCATGGTATATGGTATGTGTAGATTGAGGACTCTGAAGCGCGTGTTTGTCCATCCGTCAGCCGTCATCAAATGTGCGGGGAAGATCAGGACAGGCAGGAACCTGAACGTGGAGAGAGGCGTGTATATTGATGCATTGTCAAAGGGCGGATTGACACTGGGTGACAACGTTTCTTTCGGCTACTTCACTTTCTTGAGGATTACAGGGGCGATGAGCGAAATAGGGAATTGGATACGTATCGGGAACAACGTGGGACTCGGATCACATGGCTACTATGGATGTGGTGTCGGGACTTTGGAAATCGGAGACAATTGCATTTTCGGCAATTATGTGAGTGTACACCCGGAAAACCACAATTTTGCAGACCTCAGCATCCCCATCCGGCTACAGGGAGTAAACTCCAACGGGGGGGGGGGGTACGAATCGGCTCTAATTGTTGGATCGGTGCCAAGGTGACCATTTTGGACGGCACCCGGATAGGCGACGGCTGTATTGTTGCCGCCGGAGCCGTCGTCAAGGGAGAATTTCCGAACAATGCCATTATCGGGGGAGTCCCCGCCAAAGTTTTAAAATACAGAACGAACAAATAATAAATTATGTTGAAAGATTCACTTTACAGGATATTGAAATCATCCAAAATATTAAGCAAATTGTATTGGGACTCGATTTTTAGTGACGTTTTGCATAACAGTTATCATTGTTCATCATGGAAAATAAAGATGATAAAACAGAGAATTAATGAAATCCCAAGGTTTTTGGGGTGTAATCAGAAGTTGTTTGCGCCAATTCTTGAATATAAGAACAAATACAAAGGAAAACGGTGTTTTATCACATGCACAGGCCCCAGTCTGACTATAGCAGATTTGGAATTACTTAAAGATGAGTATGTTTTTGGAATGAATTCAATAGCAAAGATTCATGATAAGACAGAATGGAAACCAGATTTTTATGGTATCGAGGATGCGATGGTTTATGAAAATTTAAAAGATTTTGTTAGGGATACAGACAACGGACAGATTTTCTATTCACATAAACTATCAAAAATATCATCTTTCCCAGAAGGAGCTATTCCATACTTTTCGGATAGTGCCTACCATCTTTATGAGGTCTGGCACGGAAAGTATTTTGCCCATTTTAGTACAAACTGTTATGTTAGAGTATTTGATGGATATTCAGTGACTTATTCGCTTATACAATTAGCTGTATATATGGGATTTAAGGAAATCTATTTGCTTGGTGCCGATTGTAATTATATGGGTGAGAAAAAACATTTTATTGATACTGGAGTTAATAATCAAACCGTAATAGTAAGTGACAGCCAAATTGCTGCATTCACAGAGGCATTAAATTTTGCGACCAAGAATGGAATAAAAATTTTCAACGCTACACGAGGGGGTAAGCTGGAAGTATTCCCACGAATAGCATTGGAAGAAGTGTTGTCTGAATCTCGAAATAATAAAACTAATAAATGATAGAAAATATGATTCCGTTTAATAAGCCCTATTACTCCGGGCGCGAGTTGAAATACATTGAGCAAGTGTGCCACTCGACTACGATGTCGGGCAATGGTGATTTTACGAAGAAATGTCATCGCTTCTTTGAAGAGAAGTATGGTTTTAAGAAGTGTCTGCTGACCACGTCTGGAACAGACGCTTTGGAGATGTGCGCCATGCTGTGCGAGCTACAACCAGGGGACGAGGTGATAGTGCCTTCATACACTTTTGTATCGACGGCCTTGGCGTTTTTGCGGGGGGGGTAAAGTGGTGTTTGCAGACAGTAGCAAGGAGAGTCCGAACTGCGAAGCTGCTGACATAGAGCCGCTGATTACTCCCATGACGAAGGTGATAGTCGTGGTACACTATGCAGGAGTGGCCTGCGATATGGATGCCATTATGACATTGGCAGAGAAGCACAACTTGATCGTAGTTGAAGATGCGGCACATAGCGTCGACTCGTACTATAAGGGGAAGCCGTTGGGGGGCATAGGTCATTTAGGAGCGTTTTCGTTCCACGAGACGAAGAATATCAGCTGCGGCGAGGGCGGTATGCTAGTGGTGAACGACGAGCGTTTTGTCCGTCGCTCAGAGATTATCTGGGAGAAAGGCACCAACCGGGCGGAGTTTTATCGCGGGATGGTGAATAAGTATGGTTGGTGCGACGTGGGCAGTTCGTTCCTGCCGTCTGAGTTTAACGCGGCCTATCTGTGGGCACAGATAGAGCAGTTGGATGACATACAGAACAAACGCAAATATATTTGGAGGAAATATGACGAAGGATTGCGTTGTAATATTGTCCCCGAAGTGAAATTGCCTGAGATACCTGACTATGCCACCAATAACGGCCACATGTATTATATGGTTTGCCCGTCACAGGAGTACCGTACAAAGCTGATGGGATACCTGAAGGAGAAAGGAGTTCAAACTGTGTTTCATTACTTGCCACTGCACTCCAGCGATTACTATAAGGACAAGCACGATGGTAGGATGTTGCCAAACTGTGAAAGATACGCAGATTGCTTGGTTCGTTTACCCCTTTATTACGAAATGACAGACCAGGAAACAAATCAAGTTGTCAGGGGGATTTTGGATATTTGTGGAAAGAAATAGCGAAACACATGAGACTTCATATAGCCCAGAATGAAAAGATTATCAGTCGCTGTATAGACAACTTCGAAGAGGTGTTTCCGAACGATAATAAATGGGTAATCTTGCCTAACGGTTCGGGAAGAGACTATATAGGTGACAAAAAGAATGTGTGGAAGTGTGATTACGACACGGACGATTTTAAAGGGACGGTTGGGAAGGTCGAATCTTATGAGAAAATAATCGTACATTTTCTGACACCTCAAAGTGCATCGTTTGTGCAAGGAATAACCCATCCTGAAATATACTGGATAGAATGGGGAGCCGATTTATATAATGGACTGTTATATCCTAAGGGGTTCGAGTTGTATGAAAGCGAAAAAATACCAAGGAAGTACGCTCGCTACAAATGGCTTGGCCCGTTGTATGGAACGACCCATAAATATAAACTGAGAAAGACGCGGAATTTTTATCTATCGGTAGCGAAGAAGATGAAATATTTTGTGCCTGACAGCATGTATGATGAGTACCCTTTGCTGTTGAAGTATTATCCAGAGTTGAAACATCTGCAATACAGGGAGTTCTTTTACTATCCCATCAATGAAGTCTTGGGGGAAGGTTAT
This sequence comes from Oscillibacter sp. MSJ-31, assembly GCA_963651005.1. Classification (GTDB taxonomy): domain Bacteria; phylum Bacteroidota; class Bacteroidia; order Bacteroidales; family Bacteroidaceae; genus Prevotella. The sequence continues at coordinate 13,158 of CAVJNH010000033.1, read as the reverse complement.
GAGAAGAAATACTCAAAAGGCAACAACATCATCATAGGCAATTCGGCATCTCTGTCAGGAAATCACTACGAGGCATTAGATTTGTTGTCATTGCTCAACATAGATGGCAGGAAAGTAATTGTCCCAATAAGTTATGGATTGGAAGCATACGGGAAAGATGTGGTGAACTATGGAAAAAGGAAAATGGGCGACAAGATATATGCCCTTAAAGAATACCTCACGTTGGACAAATATAATGAAATACTGGAGTCGGCAAATATTTTCATCTATAACAACTACCGACAAGAGGCCGTAGGTAATATACTTGTAGCGTTGTATTTAGGCGGGAAGGTGTTCTTGAACAAAAAAAATCCACTACTGCCGTTTTATAAACGTTTAGGGCTGGCGATTTTTGAGCTGGAAGAATTGCGAAGAGAAAATGGATTTAACCCCTTAGGAAAAGAAGAAATTGGGCGAAACCGGGAGATACTGATAAAGCAGTATTCGCGCGAAAGACAATTGTTATTGATTAAAGAAAATATGTGATGAAAAAATTCATGCAGCATCACTACTTTCTGCGCTAAGAATTGACTACTCTTAAAAAGTATAGGTCTTAAAGTTATAGTAATTATGGCTCATCCGGAATTATTACAAAAAGGAACAAATATGAAAGTCAAAGCATTAATCGCAGCACGTTCAGGTTCTGTTCGTGTAGTAAACAAGAATTTAAGGGCGTTTGTAGGCTCATCACTTTTGGAATTGAAAATTGAGCAATTGAAAAGAATACCCAATATCGACGGGATAGTTGTCAATTCAAACGATGACAAGATATTATCAATTGCAAAAGCGGAGGGGGGGGGGTAGAATTAAAAAGGAGGGATCCTTATTATGCTTCAAATACCGTTTCAATGAGTGAAGTTTATAAAAATATGGCTCAAAATATGGATTGTGATGTTATTGTTTATGCGAATTGTACTAATCCTATTATCAAGGATGATACAATCAAAAATATAATAGACTTTTATTTGGAGAACAACGATAAATATGATTCTGTTAATTCGTCTCACTTGATTAAGGAATTCCTTTTCAAAGATAATCTTCCAATTAACTATGATTTGAGATTCCAACCAAGAAGTCAGGATTTACCTGATATTTCTGCATTAAATTTTGCCGTTAATGTAATTTCAAGACAGAAAATGATTGATTGTATGAATGTGGTCGGTTTTAAACCCTATTTATTTAATATAGATCCCACAGAGGCAACCGACATAGATAATCCTTTGGATTTTTTCTTAGCAGAGCAGCTTTATAAAAAATTATTTATTGATAAGGAGGAACTTTTTTAATCTCAATATGTCTGGTAATATAGCATACGAGTAGAGTTACTGAAACGAAGTTTGGTAACTTATTCGGCGATTGTTGTCTGGGGAATTTATCCATATCGCCACCCACCATTGGTGGGTTCATAATAAATCAGGAGGGCGGGAACCTTGCGCAAGCCGAGTGGCAAGAAGCCGGGCGGGCAGGAAGGGACGTATCACATCTGGCCAATCAAAATCCAACAGCCATGAAAGATTGCTGTTAGTCCGTAAGAATAACGATTCGTGATGCTCAGATTAGCTTTTAATAATAGGGAAAGTAGGAAAAGGATGGTATTCCTTAATTCCCTAATAGGAATTGTATGTCTCGTTATTCCCATCTTGCTCCAGTTTGTTTCGAGAAAATATTTTCTCGAATATTTGGATGTTGAATATTTGGGAATCTTTGGCATTTTTACCTCTCTATTACAGACTTTGTCTCTCGCTGATTTTGGATTGCAATCTGCAATAGTTTATTGCCTTTATAAGCCATTAAGAGAAAAAGACTATAACCTTATAAGCAGTCTCATGAATGTGATGAGGGTTATTTACAAATGGATAGGTGTATTTTTCCTTGTAAGTCCTTTAATATTATTACCTTATTTAGGAAAAATACTCAAGGGAGTGGATGTAAACGAGGAAATCACAGTTTGTTTCTTTATAGAGGCCTGCGGCTCAGCCTTTACTTATTTTTTGGCGTATAAAAGGGCATTGCTTTTTGCCGATCAGAAAGATTTTGTATCAAAAATAACCGATTTGATATGCAATCTCGGCTTTGTTATCATCCAGATAATTTCGCTTATCTTATGTAAAAGTTTTTTGCTTTACTGCATATTCAATACCGTCAGGATACTTTTCTCTAATGTTATAGTCAATTATTGGTGTTCAAGACTATATCCATACCTTCGAAAAGAAGTTTTTTCGAAGGAGTCATTTAAGGTAGTATGGTCATACGCGAAGAACGTTATTTTTATAAAATTAGCAGGATATGTATATGGGGCGACTGATAATCTGGTGATTTCAACGGTAATCGGAGCCAGTATGGTCGGATATCTTGGGAATTACACGTTATTGACCTCAAGGCTATCCTCTGTTGTGAATGGTATGTTAGACCCTGTAAAAGCATCCATTGGTAATTTACTTATTGATGGCGATATTAAAAAAAACAAATTGGTTTTTGACACATACACTTTTGTCCGCCTTGTTATTGTTTCGGTTATTATTGTACCCTTATTTGTCGTTGTTGACGATTTCGTGATTTGGTGGATAGGAAATGAATATGTTTTAAGCCATTTTATAAAATCTCTATTGATTGCAGATTTGTTTATTAATCTCTATTATTCTTCTTGTTGCGATTTTATTGCGGCTGCAGGATTATTCAAGTTTGATCGAAGCATTGGTATAACAGGTGCATTCATGAACATATCAATATCAATCGTTTTGGCCCATCTTATAGGTCTGGAAGGTATCCTTATAGGGACAGTTTTAAGTCAGGTTTTTTTCTGGATTGCAAGAAGTGCATTGACATTCAGATACTGTCTGAAAGCCAATAACAAAACATATTTATGCTATTGGATGAAATCAATACAATATTTGTTTGTAATAATGGGACTCTTATATGTGTCGTCTTTTTGCTATTCAAGTCTACCTATTGCAAATATATTTTTAAAAATCATTGTTGGTTCGGTAGGCTGTCTGTTGTTAGTAGTTTCAGTATATTTGTTATTATATTCACGTTCCGTTGAATTTTTGTATTTAAAAAACAATTATTTTAAGACATATGTTTATCGTTAGTATTTATGGTGGTTTGGGCAGTCAAATGGATCAATACTCCTTTTATCTATCCTTAAAGAAGCATTATCCCGAAGTATCGTTTAAGTTTGACTGCAATAATATGGCAAGACCTCAGCACAATGGTATTGAATTGGAGACGGTTTTTGGAATAGATTTACCCAAAGCGACACCTTTTGAGGTAGCAGTTCTTTCTGATTATTACCCACTTACATGTAAATGCAGGTTTATCATGAGTAAATTGTATGCTTTGAGGCGAATGTTGTTTGGTCCCAAAGAATCTCATATACGAGTTGACCATACCGACAGCTTTTATGAGGACGTTTTTAAATTGTCGCCATTAAAATCATATTTGTTTTGTTGCAACTGGGGCAATGAAAAATATCGGATAGGTGTAGAAGAAGACATTAATATGGCCTTTACCTTTCCACCAATTACAGAGGAAGCGAACTTAATTTATCTCAATCAAATTATTTCGTGCAATGCGGTGAGTGTCCATGTCCGTCATGGGGATTATGCTTATTACGGTTTCCCCATGTTATCGTTGGACTATTATAAAGAAGCATCAAGAATAATCAATTCAAAAATAGAAAATCCAACTTATTTTGTTTTTTCCGATGACAAACAATACATAAAAGATAATTTTGATTTTTTGAGAGATTACGTCATTGTAGACTCTAATGTCTCTGACAAAAGCTACAGAGATATGCAATTGATGAGCATGTGTAAACATAATATAATTGCAAATAGTTCTTTCAGCTATTGGGGCGCTAAATTGAACCAACATGAGGAGAAAATCGTCATTGGATCAAAAATATCTGTTGGGAACAACATACACCCATTGGTTGATTCAAAATGGATTGTAATATAATACCCCTTGTTTGGGATAAAATATAATGGAAAAGATAGCAATAGTGTGCAAGATTGGAAATTCATTGGAATATGATGACCGCATCCGGAAAGAATGTCTTGCGCTCAAACCGTATTACGATTGTTTTGTCTACGTGAATTTTGATGACAATCGTGTAGAAAAAGGAGTGACGTCTTATGGAGTGCCCTATCAGTCTATTCATCTTCAAACCAGAGATACCCTTCCTTCCCATAGAATTTTTCTGCCTATCAAAGGACTGGAGTTCTATTCTAAAGTGCGAAGATTGCTGGAAGGATATGACTATATCTGGTGTGTTGAAGAAATTACGACTCTTATCGTGTTGTTTTATAAAAAGGACAAATGTATATGGGATTTGCATGAAGTTCCCACGATGTTGACAGGAAGCAAGTTGAAAAGATGGCTGTTCCGTACGATAGAAAAAAAATGTCACAGACTCATACATGCAAATGAAGAGCGATTGGACTACCTCAAGTCTTTGGGGATGGTAAGACATCCCGAACGTCATTTTGTGGTACATAACTATCCAGACGACACCTTTTTGAATAGCAAACAGGAAAATGCAAAAAACGAAAACGTAAAATCTTGGTTAAATGGCATGGACTACGTTTATCTCCAGGGCTTGACAATGGACGAACGTTATCCGTTTAATACAATTTATGCATTATTGCAGGCTTCAAATCTCAAAATACTTGTTGTCGGTGGATTAAAAGACACCGTAATGGAGAAACTTCGCGCAGAGTATCAAGGTGACATTGGCAAACGATTGTTGTCAATAGGCTGCATTAATTCCCTTGAAATGACGAGTTTAATAAGACCTGCTCTCTTCTCGGTGATCTTTTATAATTATGACGACCCAAATTGTAGATATTGCGAAGCAAACAGATTCTATAATGCCATCGCGCTGGGTGTTCCTGTCATTGTCGGTGCTAATGATACCATGAAGAATGTGTGTGACAAGTATGGTATTGGTGTCTGCATAAAGACAGATGGCCGAGATATAGCAGATATCGCACTGGGTATCAAATCATTGGAAAAGAATCTTTTTCAAATTAAAGAGAATTGTCGTAACCACTCGGGCAAATACAAATGGAACTGTCAGGATGTAATCCAAGTTCTTCAATATCAATAGAATTTTCGAATGGTCATTTCCTTATTCTTTGTTCTGTGGCTTGGTAGTTTGTGGCGGAATACCGTTTCGTCCAAACGGCAGATAACTGTCGTTTGGGCGTTATTGTTTTATCTCTTTGTAACGACACTAGACCTCGTTTTTTTGGAGGAAATTCTTCATAGGAGTTTCCATTTTTCCGATCCGTCCGGGTATTACGAATCGACCCATCGATTGGCATTTCTTGACATATTCAAGAAACTTGACATTGGGCATGCTTTTTATATTTGCATCAATTGGTATTATAATCACATCTATGACAGCACCTTTGTTATCTCAATGTGGATAAAGGTCAATAATATATTGGTCATCTTGACCGCATATCTCCTATTGACACGAAAACTGAAAAATTTTTCGTGGATCGATATCATATTATTGTTCAGTCCGTTTTTGGTCTTAACAATCATAAGGAATGTCAGGGATGCTTATATCATACTGTTCTTGTCCATGATTATGATGGGGCTCAAATACAATAAGGATAATCAGTGCGGCTCTATTACACTTGTTGCAGGCATTGCATTGCTGGCAATAACGCGCCCGATACTGCTTGTTCCTTTCATCATCATGTTCGTATTAAGGGGGATTCAAAACCATCCCTGGCTGAAATATCCGATTATGTTGTGTGTAAGTATTGGTATCTATTATTTTTTCTTCTCGATAATGGATATTATTTTAAATCAGACAATGTCTGCATTGGCTTATATTGACGAGAAAGAACTCGTAGAAGAACTTAACGTTCTTTTTGACCATCAATATTCATTATCGACATGCCTATTGCTGTTCAAACGACTTATTGTCGGGGGTGTGGCGTTGCTGTTCACTCCTCATCCTGTTAATTTCATCAGTCTTTGGCTTGAAAATGCGGAAGCAAATGGAACTATGGGAATCTATACAGGTGTTGACAATCTTCTGATATCATTAGGATCTATCTACAATTACATATTTATAATTCCGTTGATGTTATATTATTTTTTCCATTACAAAAAATACGGTGACAATATATTCTGGTTTATCGTGTTGTATATCATTATATATACTACAGCGTATTTGGGCGTAACGGATATTAGGAACCGTCATTTGGCATACTTTTTTATTCTTATTGCTTTATCATATCATAACATTGGGGACAAGTATTCTCTGACAAAATTCAAAAAATATTATCTGGTTACGTTGGCCATCTTTGTGGTCATCGAAGCACTATCCGACACAGTATGAAAAAGGCAGTAGCGTATTATTCTTGGAAAAGAATAGGAAGATCTATCTTGTTGAGATTACAGTCTTCTAATTTTATCCCCAGTAAGTTGCGATTGAAAATAGTGAAGCTGGGGGGGGTGAATGTCGGTCGGCCGTGTTTCCTCGGTAGTGGGATAGGTTTTGACACGCTTCGACCTGATTTGATATCAATAGGAGAGGGCTGTTGTATTACATCAGGTGTGAAGATTATTTCTCACTTTCTTGACCCAGACGAGGACATCATGTATTATGCACCAGTAGAAATTGGCAAACATGTTTTTATTGGGGTAAATAGCGTGATTGTACATTCTGTGAAAATAGGTGATCGGGCCGTTATTGGTGCAGGGTCTGTGGTATTGAAAAGTATTGGTAAGAATGAAATCTGGGCAGGCAATCCTGCCAAATTTATCCGAATGAGGAGAGATAGATGAGACTACTTGTTGACGCACATGTGTTTGATGGAAGGTTTCAGGGTACGAGAACGTATCTTGAAGGACTCTATACGCACATGACGCAGCATAAAGATATTGATTTCTATTTCGCTGCGCAATATGAAGAAAAGTTGAGATTCGTGTTCGGGGAAGCGGAAAATATACACTTCGTGCATCTGAATGGAGAAGGTAGGCTGAAACGGCTGGCTGTTGAGTTCCCAAACATCATTGGGAATCACAAGATAGACTATGCACATTTCCAATACATCTCTCCTCTATATAAGACCTGTCGGGAGATAGTAACTGTTCATGACTTGCTATTCATGGACTTCCCCCAATATTTCCCTGCGAAGTACAAGATGAAGAATGAATTCTTCTTCCGTCGTTCCGCAAAGCGGGCAGATCTATTGTTGTCCGTTTCGGAGTTTTCAAGGGATGAAATAGTCCGCCATTATGGGATTGGCAGAGAACGTATATCCATCACATTCAACAGCGTATTGCCTGCTTATGAGAACATCGAGGAAGTGGATGTCAAGGAACGTTACGGTCTGGACAAATACATACTGACAGTCAGCCGCATAGAGCCCCGGAAAAACCATTTGGCCCTGATGAGGGCTTTCGTGGAATTGAATTTGGCTGAGAAAGGCTATAAGCTGGTGATGGTAGGAGGAAAGGATTTGGGTTATAAGGAGTTCTTCGATTATTACACGAGCCTGCCAGACGGGCTTAAAGAGAGCATGCTGTTCTTGCAAGTTCCCTTCAACGAGTTGGTGGCTCTCTACAAGAACGCCTCTTTGTTTGTGTTTCCTTCCCTTGGAGAAGGTTTCGGCATACCGCCTCTTGAAGCGGTGGCCTACGGCTGTCCCTTGCTCTGCTCGAATGCCACGGCTATGGCGGAATTCGAACTTCCCGAAGAGATTTCTTTCAATCCGACCGACATGGAAGAGTTGAAAGTGAAGCTGGTGGAGCAACTGGAACATCCATTGGAAAAATCCGACTATGCCAAGAGGGTGCTCATGAAATACAATTGGGAGGAAATAGCCGATGGCTATTATGATGTGCTTATGAAGGATTTGAAAGATAATAAGGCAAGGATAATGCCAATAACCGGGGGGGGCAATTATTGCCTCGCTGCTTAAGATTTTTGTCCGGCAGGATGAGTAAATAGTGACATAACTCATTCTGCCTAACTTCGTTTGTGCAGGATGAGAATTGTTCACTATACATTGGGGCTCTATCCAAATAGGGTTGGAGGACTGCCCCGATATGCAACTGACCTCATGAAGGAGCAGGCTAAAGTGCATGAGGTATATGTCCTCTCGCCAGGCAGATGGAAGTTCTGGAGTAACAAGTGTTGTGTCAGAAGAGTCAACGATTGTGGCCGATTAAAATGCTATCTGATGGACAATGCTCTTCCACAGCCCCTACTCTATGGCATACGTCACCCCGAAGATTTCATTGAGAGGAATATCTCAAAGAAAAGCTTCGAGCTTTTCTATAATAAAGTTAGGCCAGAAGTGATGCACCTCCATACGCTGATGGGGATGCCAGAGGACGTTCTTTCCTTCTTCAAAGGAAAAGGTGTCAGAATTGTATATACCTCGCACGACTATTTTGGGATATGCCCCAAAGTGAATCTGATTAATCAATATGGTGAGTTATGTGTAGGGCCTAATCCTCAACGATGCCCGTTGTGCAACGCAAATGCCCCATTGACGATGTACCTGAGATTTAGAAACAGTACCATCGCTTTCAAAATAAGAGACGTTATAATATGGTTGAAGAATACGCTGCGCTTCTAAGAACTTACAAGCGGATGTTTGGAATGGTGGATGCCTTTCACTTCAACAGTCAGAACACTGCAGAGGTGTATGGTCAATATCTTGATGTGCCAGAAGCATCACGAGTGATTCCCATTACACACAGTGACATACAGGATCATCGTAGGCGGAAGATATTTGACGAAGGCCTGCTTCGAATAGGGTTCATAGGAAACGATACACCATACAAAGGCCTGCCGATGCTCAAAGAGGTTATTGCCAGATTGAATGCCGAAGGCTTGACGGACAAGATTGTTTTATCTGTGTACGGTGGGCGAACCGATCTGGATGAAAAGGTGCCGAATGTGAAATACAAGGGGAGATTCACTTCCTCTATGCTGGGCATGATATATGATGAAATGGACTTACTGGTCGTTCCTTCCATTTGGCACGAGACCTTCAGTCTCGTGACAATGGAAGCCCTTTCATTTGGCACGCCGGTTCTTGCGTCCGACCATGTAGGAGCCAAAGACTTGGTAAAACAGTATGACGTTGGGTTCGTGTTCCATTCTGAAGATGATTTATATGGAATATTGAAAAGACTTGTATCGGACAGAAGGCCATTACGGATTTACAACGGAAAGATTTTGGCCATGCCGTGGGCATATTCCATGGAGCGACATACCAAGGAAATCGTGAACAAAATGTATTAGAAAGCTGTGAGATTATAATACAGTAAGTATGAGCCAAAGGAAGCGTGAAAACTATACCAACAAAAATAATACAAGGAAAGGATATGAAAAAAGTAGCGATAGTGGGCATCGTGGGAGTACCAGCCAATTATGGGGGATACGAGACGATGGTGGATAATTTGCTGAACTACACGCCAGAGGATGTGGAGTACACGGTATATTGCAGTAAGGCAGCCTATAAGGGCAGAGCCAAGATATATAAAGGGGCTAAACTGAAGTATTTCCCGTTTAATGCCAATGGCATGCAAGCTCTGTTGTATGATGCCCTGTGCACCATAGATGCATGGTTTCATTCCGATACTATCTTGTCTCTGGGTAACAGTGGGTCATATCTGTATCCGATATTGCGTCTGTTCGGCAAACGACACATCATTCACAACTACGATGGGCATGAGACCAACAGGAAAAAATGGAATCCTCTCGTGAAATTTCTGATGGCCGGGCTGCAATATCTCACAGCAAAATATTCGGAAGTGCATATCGCCGACAATGATGCCATCGCACCGATATTGAAAGAATGGTATGGGGTGAATCCCGTGGTTATCGCGTATGGTGGTGACGAGGCGTTTCCCGTAAAGGATGACACACGCCTGATGCAGCAATACGGGCTGACTCCTCAAGGTTATTATTTTAACGTGGCGCGCATAGAACCCGAAAACAATATCCATCTGATGCTGGAGGCATTTTCCGCCTTGCCCGACAAGGAGTTGGTTCTGGTCGGCAACTGGCACAAGAATCACTACGGCAAGAATCTCTTGAAACAATATGCCGGCTGTCCGAATATCAAGATGCTGTCTCCGATATATGAGCCGAAGGACATCAATCTGCTACGCAGCAACTGCAAGCTATATATCCATCCCCATAGCGTAGGAGGGACGAACCCGTCGCTGGTGGAAGCCATGTGTCTGGGGTTGCCAATCGTTGCCTTTGATGTGGTTTACAACCGGGCAACGACAGAAGGGCGCGCGTTCTACTTCAAGGACGCGACAGACCTTCGGGCCGTTGTTGAAAACAAGGAGAAGGAGTATGAAGGAGTGGCCGCGCAGATGAAGGAAATTGCAGACCGACGATACCGTTGGGAAATCATCTCCAAAAAGTATAGTGATTTGTATTAAGACCCCGTAAAACACTGATTGGAATGGGAATCTTTGATTGTTTTAGGAGAATGCCAAAACTTGCAGCGCATGATTACAGGCGGAAGTATCGCCCAGTAAAACGTGGTGGACTTGGTGGCGGTGGCAATGGTGATGTTCGGAAAGTGACAGTCATTGCTACCAACGAGTTGGTGGCATTAAAGTGTCTCAAAAACGAGGTCAAAAACGACCAAGAGAGACGGCTGCGTTTTAAAGATGAAATCAACACCATGGTGGCCATCGGGCCGTCATGCCCTGGCGTGATTCCCATATTGGACTATTCTGTTGAGGGTTGTTGGTATACGATGCCCATAGCAGAGAAAATAGAAAGGGAATGCAGCGATATTGACAAGACCGTTGATGCAGTCATACAGGTAGCAGAGACATTAACACAGCTCCATGCGCAGGGCTATGCCCATCGGGACATTAAACCGATGAACATGTTATACTATAATGGTCGTTTCGTGTTGTGTGATTTTGGACTGGTGGATATTCCCGATAATCCTCATCATCTTACCCGTGAGAATCAGCGGTTAGGGGCTATAAGAACAATAGCCCCGGAAATGACACGAGACCCGAAACATGCTGACGGGAAGAAAGCCGATGTGTATTCGCTGGCAAAGACTTTGTGGATCCTCCTGACTGGCAATAAGGATTGTTTTGACGGGCGCTACAACTTCATGGACAATTCCATGTCACTCCATCAGTTTGATGATTTGAAGAAACATCATTTGGTGGAAATAGACCGGCTCTTGACAGATTCAACGGCTAACAATCCTGAAGACCGTCCTGCCATGACGGAGTTCTGTGAAGCCCTGAAGGAATGGAAGAGGATAAAGGACAATTCTACGCTGATGCATCTCAGCAACTGGAACTTCATCAAAGGATATATGTTTCAGGGAGAAGCGCCTGAGACATCGAACTGGAGCAATCCACAAGAGATTGTCAATAAGTTGAACATCCTTCGTGTACTGCCGTTATATGCCCACATCTTCTTCCCTGACAGGGGTTGGAGCCAATTCATGAGTGCAGAACTTGCTCCAGAAGCAGGCTGCATAGACCTGTTCACAGGGCTGGGCATCATGAGGGTCAAGCCCGTCAGGATGCTTTTTGAGAGTTTCACACAACCCTTCTGGAATTATTTTCTCTTGGAGTTACAGGAACAGCAGGTAGTTGTAAACACGCAGGTTACGGATTTTGAAGAATGCGTCTGTGAGGACACTTCAGGGCACTATGTCAATGCGGAATATTTTAATTATGGCGTTTACGACTATGATTCAGGGCAGAAACTTCCTGAAGGTGCAAGGCTTATACACCGCTACCTGAAAGGCAAGTTCCTGTTCATACCGAAATTCGGGCCTTACAACAGTATCGGTTCTGCTGATGACGGGCGACATACTTTCTGCACCAGCGAAAAGTTTAGGGAGTATGTGGGTGCGTTACAAAACGTATTCAATCTGCGACCCAATCTTGAAAAAGAAGGAAAGTGGAATGATGTATACGACGTAATGACAAATGGTTGCCCGTATTCTCCAAGACCAAAGGAACCAAAAGTTTCCCGCACAAAACCTCAAAATCCCGATTTCGTCAAAGATAACTATCAGAAGTTCGATTTCAGTGATATTCTTTCAGCACACCAATCCATGCCTATGGGCAAGGCATTGTTTCGATTTCGATTTCGAACACCAAATGCCCTCGATTACTTAAATGGGTTGTTCCTCAAAGGCGAGGTATGCTACCTTTGTCAGAACGGATTTGTGAAGAATGTCAAAACGGATGATACAAACATCTATGAGGCAACAGACCGGGAAACGGCCTTTGATATCTTCCGTCAGCTACAGGAAAAGTTGAAAGAGTACTGCAAGGATGAGACGGATATATTTACAGAGTCTGATTTTTCAGTGGAAGTCCTTAAGAATGGGAAGCCCTCACATCTTTTTACTCGTCAGGAAATAGAAATGTTGATGCGCAATGAGGATGACCGGCATAACAACACGCTGGTCATTGATGAGGATGGCTATGCGCATATTGTCCATAGGCGGGACGAGGAAGATTTTTACCCCGTCATAAATACGACTTGGAGTGCTGGAAACAACAGCGTTGGCAGGTATTCGACACTCCATGAACTCGACATGGCATACCATTATTCCTTAGGCAAGTGGCTCGACTACTTGCAGTATGGGGTGGGGCAGTACAGGGATGACTATCTGAGCCATCATGAGAGTCCTGCAGAATTGGTCAATCTGATAAACAAAGTGAATGTCTGATGGTATACACGAATACTGCCCCGTCAAAGCTACCCACCATTGACATGGTGTTGGAGTTTGTCAGAGACATTGTTGATAAAATGCCCGTAAGACACCAGATGCCCTACGACAGACCTATTGAAGACCCGTTGGCGGAATTAATTTAGTGCATACTTAATTCTGCCGATGGGTTTGTTATTGATGAAATTTACATATTGTAGAACGGTAAGTGCACTAATTTTGCCTATTATTCTGGCAAACAAACCGTTCGTTATCTTTGCGTAGTTTCTGATGACCATGAACTGGTCTGTAAGTTGTGAGAAAAGTGTTTCTATTCTCTTTCTTGCCTTTGCAAATGGAATGAATGTCGGTTTCCAATTCTTTTGATTGATCCGATACGGACATTCCAATCTTATGT
>CAVJNH010000032.1:0-25800 GCA_963651005.1 Oscillibacter sp. MSJ-31 | reverse complement strand
TTGGGATTTGATTTTTCCAATAGACAGACTATATGCAGGTACTTGCGAATAGATACCTGTAACCTGTAAAATACGAACAGAAAAGAATCGGTCAAGCAAAAGCAGAACCCTTGGGATTCGCCCTTGTTTGACCGATTGTTTCTATTCCTTTTATATGTAATATCCAGTCTGTGGACTGGGTTATGGAAGAGACACGCCCTCTTCCGGCAATGGGACGCTCCAGCCCATGATGGTGGAAATCTGGGGAATCAGCGACAGGGCAATCTTGCACTGGCCACGATAGTTGGGATGCCAGCTGGCTCCGAGGTCTGTGTCGTCGGAAACGGTGCGGTCCATGCTGTTGGCCATGTAGACACGGGGCATCTGCTGCGTCCGGTCATGCAGTTCGCGCAAGGCGGCTTTCAGGTCGCCGTTGGCGGAATGGGGCGTGATGCAGAGCACCGCGACATCCTCCCCGTAACGGGCTTTCACCGACTGAATCAGCTTCACGTAGCTGCCCACGTACTGCTCGACGGTGGGAATGGTGCCGGGGGAGAAGTCGTTCGTGCCCACATTAATCAACACCAGTTGGGGCTTGTAGCCCTGGAAGTCGTAGGGTGCCGTGCCGTGGGCATCGAACAGTTGCGTCCAGCGCGTCGGCATATTGTCGGCAGACACCTGCACGCTGTCGCCCCAATGGCGCACGATGCCCTGTCCGGAGTGGGCCACGAGGGCATAGTCGGCATGGAAATAGCGGGCCACGATGCAGGCATACGCCTTGTCGCAGTTTTCCGTCTCCAGTTGGAACGGGTCGTCGCGGCTGTCACTCTCCGTGCCGTAGCCGCAGGTGTAGCTGTCGCCGATGACCTCGATGAAACGGCCTGTGGGCGGTACGGCACTCACCTCGGCGGACGGTTCCACGAGGAGTTCCCGGACAGTGGTGCAGCCGTACTCTCCCTCCGTGCATTTCTGGAGACGCAGCACGTGCTGCCCTTCCGGCAGTCCTTCGGCCAGAATGACCATCCGGGGTTCCGTCCCCGTCACCTTGACCTTCTTCACCCACCGGCCGTCGATGAAGACGTTGTGGAAGCTCGTCCCTTCCTCGGACACCACGGCGGCGATACGGCTTCCGGTGAAGGCCGTCTGCAGGTACACTCCCGTCCAGTCGTATCGCACACTGCCGTTGTCCAGACGCTGGACGCGCCCCGTGAAGGACACCTCGGGGGCTGTGGCAGGGATGTGGCGGTCGGCGGCAGACCATGCCGTGGCTTCCAGCGGTTCCACCTTCAAGCGGCTGACCCGACTCCTGAACCGGCCGGCCTCCTGCAAGGGGAAGTACAGCGTGCGCAGATAGCGCATACTCACGGAGGGCAGATGGACGAGGGGACGATCCGTGCGGAACGGCATCCTGTTGACGAGGCTGAGGGAGTCGCAGGCATAGAACCGCTGTTCGCCCAGTGTCTCGCGTTTCACGCCGTCCACATACAGCGTGGTCTCGCGGTTGGTGGTCTCTATGGTGATTTCCACCTCGCCCTCGGAGGGCAGCGTGTAGTCGAAGGTGTCGAGATAGTCCTCGCGCCGGTAGCCCAACTTGCCGCTGACGGGGTCAGACAGATAGAACGTGGACTGCGGCCCGACGGTCAAGGCCGTGCCTTTGGCCTCTGCGGCACAGTCAATGGTGAAGGAGATGCGGTGGCCGAAGCCCACCTCTGCCACGGGCAGTCCGAGCCGTTCTCCGGCCTTCACCTCTTGCAGGGTCAGGGCCATGCCGTCCATCCTTCCCCGTGCGTTGATGCCCGGAGCCTCGCTCAGCGTCCGGCAAGACCTTTCAAAGTCGGCAAAAGGCAGTCGGACGAGCTGTGCCGTCCAACACTTGTCGGCGATGACCTGCAACACGGGATAGATGCGGTCGTGGAGGTCGGCCACCGTGATGCCGTTGCCGTAGAGGTCATTCCACAAGGCGAACATTCCGCCCTCCACCTGCGGGTCCTGTTCCTTCAGTTCCACGTTCCGCAGGATGCGCGGAGTCCACGTATCGTACAGTTCCTCCGTCGGCAGACGGTCATGGTAATAGTCGGCCAAGGGCACAAGGTACACCTGCCAGTCCGGGATGCTGATGAAGTGCCATCCCTGCCGCTTCATCTCCACGGGGTCGGCCATGTCGTTGGACCAGAGGCTCACCGTCACGCCCTGCTGCCGCACGGGGGTCTTTCCGTCGGCGTGCGACAAGGCCCCCCACAGCATCGGGTGCTTGCCGTAGCGTTCCACCAAGGCGAGATAATGGTCGGTATAGGCGCGGAACTGCTCCTTCAGCTCCTGCGTGGCATTGGAATACTCGTCGGTGCCGATGTGGACGTACTTGCCGCAGAACACGGGGTCTTTCCCTTCGAGATACTCCTTGAAGAGGTTGTCCATGAAGGTGTAGACCTCGGGGTTGAAGATGTCGAAATGATCCATGCCGTATGCCTTGGAAGCCAGGGCAGGCTTGTACTTGGTGAAGGCCAGGGCATGGGCCGGCGTGTCAATCTCCGGCACGAGGTCGATGCCGCGGAGCGCCGCCTCTGCCGTCAGCTGCCGGAACTCCTGCTTGGAATAGCTGCCGTCCTTGGCGGTCAGTCCCGGATAGGTGTCACACTCCAGACGGAAGGCACTGGGGGTCTGCGTCCAGTCGTTGCCGAAGTATTGTTTGAAGCTGTTGTCGTTGAGGTGCAGCTGCAGGAGATTCATCTTGTAGTAGGACATGATTCTCACCAGTTGGTGCAGATAGGCCATCGGGACGTATTTCCTGCCCACGTCGAGCATGAAGCCGCGGATGCGGTATTGCGGCTGGTCCACGGCAGTGCCACAGGGCAGTGCTGCCTGCTGTTCCGACAGTTGCAGGAGCGTCTGTGTGCCCCAGTAGACGGCCTTGACGGTCGGGGCACTGACCTCGCACCACCGGCCCACGGCCATGCGGTAGCCCTCCGTGCCCAGCGTCTTCTCTTTCCGGATGCGCACCACGATGTCGCCCTCCCGGGGTGTCTTGCGTTCCGCTATCTCCATCGTGCGCCCCGTCAGCAACCGGTAGTCCTGACAGAACTGCTCGGCCACGGCCTTCAGTGCAGGCGAAGCCACGACGACTTTTCCAGAGGGATCCATGAAGCCCTCCGCACCCTGCCAACCGGTGAGTTCCGGAACGACGAACGGCTTGGCATTGGCCGCCAGACCGACGGCAGCACCACCCAGGAAGAGCAGTGCCGACAAAGTGATTTTTCTCAGTGTTTGAAGCATATTTTTCGTTTTAGGAGGATTGGAAACGGTTTCAATACTGTTGCAGCGGACGGCTGCTCCAGTCGTCCATCACGTAGCTGTCCGGATAGACGGACTCGTCGCGCACCTGTCCGTCCCACTCGCGGATGTAGGTGGTGAAACGGCGCTGCCCTTCTTCCAGCACGATGATGCGTGCCCCGGGCTTCAGGTGGTTGTAGACGGTGTTGCCGCCGGAGTAGCGTCCGTAGGCCAGCAGGATGTTGTGCCACATCACGGCATAGTCGTTGTCGTGGTCGTGGCCGACGAAAGTGCCCATCACGTCGCCGCCCTCCATCATGGCCGTGAACATTCCGCTGTTGAACTCCGGACTGCAGGCCGGTTCCCTGCGCGTGCCGATGAGGGTGGCATTCTCGTTGGCCGCCGCCTGACCGTACTCCGGCAGGGCGATGTGGAAGAAGGCCAGGGCAGGCAGTGTCCGGCCAGCGTTGCGCTCCTTGACGGCCCGGGACTGCTGCCGGTACCAGTCCACCTGCTCGAAGGTGAGCCAGGCATAGGTGCCGCGGCTCTTGTCCTGCGGAAAGCCCTGCGGATAGGCATGGGAGTCGAAGCAATAGATCACGGCAGCGTCCTCCCCACCCTCGTGTCCCTTGATGCGGAGCACGTAGTCCAGCTCCTGTTGCCCCGTGAGGTCGGGACAGATATTGTATTCCACACCCCGCGCGAGGTCGTACAGCTCGCGGTTGGTGAGTCCCTGTTCGAAATCATGGTTGCCGAACTCGTACACGAACGGAATCCTGTACTTCGCAATGCGACGGAGCACCGTCAGCAGATTCTTCTTGGCAGGCGGTCCCCAGATGATGTCGCCGTCCAAGACTATCAAGTCCGGCCTCTCACGGGTCAGCACACTGTCCAGCACCGAGAGAGCGGCCTTTGAAGCCGCGCTGCCGTTGTAGTGGACATCGGTAATCTGTGCAATCCGGAACGTGCCGTCGGCACGGAACCGCAAGTCCTGGGCGGTTGCCGCCGGCACTGCCAGCAGCAACCCCAAGACCAAGGCTGTTATCCTTTTCATCCTGTAATACCTTTTCTTGGCTTTTTCAAAAATCATCATTCATCCATTTTCTTGAGAATATCGTTGCAAAGCATGAAGCCCTTGACCATCATGCGCGGCACATGGAACGGCCCCTTGTAGAGATTGCCCTTGGCAGGCTGTGCCACGGTGCCGTCCCGGTGCAGATAGCCGTACCACTCGCCCTGCTCCCCGTCCGGGAAATGGGCGTAGGTCCACTCGCTGATGCGCTGGTGGCGGTAGAGGTACTCCTCGTCGCCCGTGGCCAGATAGGCATAGAGGCAGGCGATGATGGTCTCGCACTGCGGCCACCAGAACTTCATGTCCTGCGAATAGTCCTGCGGCGGCAGGTTCTTGCAGTCGCGGAAGTTGATGATGCCTCCGTACTGCCGGTCCCAGCCCCAGTCCCACGACCAGTCGAAGATGGTCAGTGCGGTGTCCAGAATCTCCTTGTCCCATCCGCGCTTGCGGGACTCCTCCATCAGGAACCAGCAAGTCTCGATGCAGTGGCCGGGATTGATGGTGCGCGTCATGTTGGTGTCCACGAACTCGCCATTGGGGCCTACCGACTCCAGCAGTGCCTTGAACTCCGGGTGCATGAAGTGGCGGCGCAGCCTGTCGATGGAGGCATTGATCTGCTCCGTGATGGTCGGGTCGTCAATCACTTCGCGCAGCCGCGACCCCACATTGATGAGAATCATCAGGATGCTGTGGCTCTGCAGGTTGACCGTCGGCTCGAACTTGGGTTCCAAGAAGCCCGGAGTGGCCAGGAAGCGTTGCGTGTCCCGGAAAATCTTCAGGGCTTTCTCCGCGTAGCTTCGGTCGCCCGTGGCCAAGGCGTATTCCGACATGGCGATGGTGGCGAAGGTCTCGCTGAACACATAGCGGCGCTTGCGCAGGGGCTTCCCGTCCGCCGTGACGGAGAAATACATGTGGCCGTCGCTGTCGAAGCAGTATTTCTCGATGAAGTCGAGGGTGCTCTTCGCGGCATCCAGCCATTCCTGCCGGTGCTCCACATTGTTGTATGCGAAACTGCAGACAAAGGCGAAACGCCCCTGGAACCAGACGCTCTTGGTGGTGTCCATCAGGGAGCCGTCGCGGTCGACACAGGTGTACACGCCGCCGTGCTGCCGGTCCCAACCGTGTTCCATCCAGAACGGCATGATGTTGTCGAGCAAATCATCCTTGTATTTCTTTGCCCATTGTTGTAGATACTTCCTTTTATCCATATTCCTTCTTATCAGTTGTTTCTTGTCTTATTTCTTGTTTTCCGCACGGTACTTGTCGATGCCCGCCTTCAGGTCGCTCCAGTAGTCGTAGGCCCTGACGTGGCAGATGTCAAAGACGAAATAACCGTCGGCTGCCTGGATGCAGGCATCGACACTGTTCCTGACCGCCTCGTGCTGGCCGCCGTTCTCGAAGCCCGACGGGTTGCCGACATCCGGGCCTCCGGCAAACTTCACCGCATTGCAGAGCAGCCTCTTGGCCTGTGTGGCAAAGCCCTGCATAGTCCATTCGGCCGTGCCGTAGACACTGTCCGCACCGGCATAGCAGCCCAGCAGCATGAAGTCGAGCAGGTCGGCATAGCCGTACTTCTGGTAGTCGGCATTGGCCCAAAGCGGATAGTCGGCGGCAGGGTTGTACTTGCGGCTGGCCCAGTTGACTCCCATCTCGTAGTAGGTGGAATACCAGGCCCCGACGTAGGTGCCCACCTTGATTTTCGGATTGACCCCATGGATGGTGGCCACCGCCTTCTGCACGAAGTCGTGGATGGTCTTGGCGCGGAAGGCGAGCCACTCCCTGTAATACTTGGGCGCAACGGTAACGCCTTCCAGCGACATTCCCGGAGTGCCCACGTCGTCGGGGAACTTCACGTTGCTGTCGCCCACGTAGCTTTTGAACTTGCTCTGGCTCTCGGCGGAGAAATCCGACTTCAAGTCATCATAGCGGCAGCGGTCCATGAAGATGCCGTCCACGTCATACTTGCTCAGGTCGCGCAGGAGTTTCAGCAGATACACCTGCACCTCGTCGTTAGCCGGGTTGAGGAACTTCGTGCCGTAGTACTCCTCGTTGGAAGGGTCGGTGCTGTGCAAGTCCATCTCGTTGACCAGTCCCCGCTTGAGGTTGAGCGTGGTCACCCAGGAGCGCATATTCCCGTCGCGGAAGACGGCCCCCTGCTCTCCCAGTCCATACGGATAGAGATTGCCGCCCACGAACGTGTTGACGGCTGCATTGACCTTCAGCCCCAGGGCGTGGCCGGCATCGATGAAAGCCTGGAGATAGTCCCACGTGGCCGTGCGCTCACAGAACTTGTAGCTGCTGCCCTCCCAGACATCCAGTTTCTTCACCTGTTCGGTGACCTCGGTCTGGAACAGCACGTCGCCCATCGAGGGGCGCACGTCCACCACCACATCCGTGAACCCGGCATCCTTGACCTTCGCAAGATCTTCCTGGATGTTTTCCTTGCTGTTGGCGTAGCGGGGGAAGTTGGCGGCGGCATCAATCCAGATGTAACGGGGCTTGAGGCCGGCTTCGGCATCCGTATCGTCGTCACCGGGAGCATCCGGAGACACCGGGGTGTCCGGCGTCTCCGGGTCTCCAACCGGGGCATCGTCGCCACAAGCCGTGAGCGACAACACCAGGAGTGCGGAAAGGGTCAATAACAGTTTGCTCATAGATTAGCGGATGTAGCAGGCATCGATGACTTTACGCTGTGTGCCGTCGCTGCCCTTGATGGTTTCCTTGCCGTTGACCAGCATGCAGGAACTGCCGCCGCCGTCAAGACAAATCGCTTCAGTACAGCCGATGGCACTCATCTGGATGCCCACCTCGTCGATGGTCATTCCGGCCACGCCTTCCGTCATGTTGCGGCCTTCGCAGACGAAGAACACGAGGCGGTTCTCTTCCTTGGCATAGCCGACAGCCGTGCGGGGCTGGTTGGAGCCGCCGCTGACATCCAGCATTTCGTAGCCCCAGGTGTTCTGCAGGATGCCGTCGTGCACCAGCATGCCGACACCGCCGATGGCCGTCTTGACCGTCTTGCCGTCGTTGAGCACAATGGCTGCTCCCGGGTCGCCATCCGTGGGAGAGGCGGTCTCCGGCGTGTTCGGGTCGCATTTCCTCGGGGTCTCAAAGCCGAAGTCCTGCGTAGTCCAGGAGTAGTACGACCACTTGGTATGGAACTCCCCGTTCTGGTCTTGATAGAAGAAGGCCAGCGTAGGATACCAGAAGTTGGTCCAGTCGGTCGACCAGTAGTTGAAGTTGGAGCTCAGCATCTCTCCCTCGCGGTAGAGGGCACTCTGCGAATACATATAGCCGTCACCGCCGTCGTAGAACAGGCCGCCGTTGATGACAATGGCCGGCTTTTCCGCCTTCTCGTAGAACTCCGACGGCGTGTAGAGCGCGTCGCTCACGAAGTTGCCGTTGGCATTCTTGTAGAGGTCGGAAGAGACGTCGAACTTGGCCTGCGCCATGTCAGCCACGGCGATGTAGGCCACGGCAGGAGCATCCTCCGAGGTCTTCGACTTCTTGTAGATGTTGATGTACTCGGGAAGTCCCTCGAACTCCGCCGTCACGTTCTCCCATCCGGCAGCGACCACCTTCGGGTTGGCCTCGGTGGGTTCCGGGTCGGGTTCGGGTTCAGGGTCGACCGTGCCGTCGTCCCAAATCCAGTTGGCCAGAATATCTTCATGGTTCTCGCTGCTGCAAGAAGGGAAGGTAAACAGCGCTGCTGCCATAAGGAGCAGCGCCGTGTTGATACGATGTATTTTCATGTTCATTGTTCTTTACGTTATTTTTTGATACAGTCCATCTGGAGACCACCGAAGGAAAGGTGGGTATTGGATGCATAGAAAATATAAAGGAAATAACCATCAGTAGACGGAGTTACCAAAACATCTCCAAATCCGTAGTCACCAGGATTATCCATGTTGCCGCTACAGAAATCTTTCGCTGTAGTTTGATATTTCAAGGCAGAGCAAGAAGCATCGGCACCTGTCACAGCGTTTGGATTCGAGGCATCAAAGACAAAGACGCTACCAGGTAATCCCCATGTCGGCCAATAACCAATCTTGAAGTTGACAAGATAACGGGTATTGTTAAACTCGCAAATGTCAATGGCGGCACCATTATGTCCCCAAGAAGAACCGCTCACGAGTTGGGTGGGATTCTGCCAGTCAGGCAGATAGTACATCTGGTTGTCGTTTGATGGATAATAGTCCACGATAGCACCATACTGAGCCTTGTCGTCAACGGCGATTACCTTGGCGTTTCCACCCATGCCGCCCCATGCACCTAAGTTGAAAAGCAGATTCTGCGGTTCACCGACCTGACCGTCCGTGACAATCCAGCGGATAGCGTTCTGACAGTTGAAAGGAGTGGCCGTAATCACGGCGTTTCCGTTCAAGTCGCCCTGTACATGGAGACGGGCACCGATGGTTACACCGAGGAGATTATTGTAGCTGATATACTTCTCTGGAGCTTTGGTCACGTCGTTGGTCTTGTAGATTTCCAACTTCTGACCACTCTCAGCAAGATTACAAATCAAGACATTTCCAGCCTTGTCACTTGTAATGGCACCCGTAGCCTTGGCTGAACCAAGATTGATTTCGCCGACCTTTGTACCTGTTGACTTCAGGAAATACGAGGGAGCAGTTCCATCACCGACGTTGAAAATGACATAACTACCGGTAGCAGCCAATGTCGGATGCATTTTCGTTTGGTCTTTTTGGATTCCCATCGTGGTCATATCCAACTCAAAGAGTTGTTTCTCGCTGCCGGGCGTATAGCCTGCGTCAATCTTGGGAGGCACCTGCTTGATGACGGTATAGACGGCCTTGCTGGTGCCGTTGTCTGCCGTCACCGTGAACTCAAACGCCTCGTTGAAGTCGTGGGCTTCGGCAGGGTCGGGAGAGATGGTGGCATGGGCATCCAGCACCACCTCAGCCGTGGCATTGGAGAGGTCGTCAGCCGTGACGAGGGAGATGGTCTTGCTGTCCTCGTCGATGACTCCGGTCATCTCGCCGTTGACGATGAAGCTCTTCATGGCACACTTGTCCGAACGGGTCTGCTGTCCGGAAATCGTGATGTGCTTCACGTTGCCATACGGGTCGGTATAGGTGAACTCGTTCTTCTTGGTCAGGTCGAGGACACCGAGTCCCGGATTGATGACGCAGTTGTTTTCCAGCACGGCAGTCACCTTCATGGCCTTCATGGCCTCGGCGGTGGAGTTGTCGCTCTCCTCCGGATAGTAGTACGGCACGGGAATCACGTAATCCGTGATGTCGGCACTGTTGTCGATGGTCCATTCCTTGGCCGCCTTGTCCTTATACTCACCCGAGGTGAAGTAAGCCGTCAGACTGGTAATGCCGGCTCTGTCGGCGGTGGGGGCCACGTGGTCCTCATCAGCACAGCTTCCGAAGGAAGCCATGACTGCTAAGGAGGCACACATATATATCAAATTGTTTGTTTTCATAATCAGTATGTTTTCAGGTTATTTCCATTCTGTGAACTGTTCGATGTCCTTGTTGGTGTTCAACTCGGCCAAGGGAATCGGGAACCGGTTCATCTTTGCCGGATAGTTGAGGTCTTCCTTGTCCACGTCTACATACGTGTAGCGGAAGCTGCCCTCGCCCATCTTCTCGATCTTCAGACCGTGGCGGCGGATGCCCGTGAACGCGGTAGCGGAGAGTCCCCAACGGCGCATATCCCAATAGTAGAGGCCCTCATAGGCCAGTTCGATCTTGCGCTCGTGGCGCAGTGCCTCGAACACGTCACTTTCAGACGACAGACCCTGCAGTTCCGGCAGTTTGACGCGGGCACGCACCTTGTTGATGTAAGCGAGTGCCGTGGTCTGGTCGCCGGTGCGGAGACAGGCTTCGGCGTAGTTGAGATAGACCTCGGCCAGACGGAAGGCCACCCAAGGCTGGGTAGAGGTCTGCGTGATGCTGAAATCGTGGCTCTCGTCCACCAGTTTGCGCAGGTAGTAGCCCGTGGTGGTGCGTCCCTCGTTGGTGGCATCCTTCATCCATTCAGCCCATCCGTCCGTGCCGTCAATATACGGCTCAATGGTGCGGTCGCGCCAGGAGGCGCCGTTGTAGAGGACAGTAGCCTTGAAACGTGGTTCCAGCTTGTCGTAGGGGGGAGTCTGCATCGTGCCCTCCGTCGTGTGCCAAGTGGTCCAGTCGGCCTTGCCACCCGTAGCCAGTTCGTATTCCTCCACCATATCCTGGGTGGGGGTGCCGTAGCCGCCGTAGGTAGTCATTTTTGCAGTGGAGTGGTCGCCGCCCGGTGCATAGTAGCTGTCGAACGAATGGCCCGTATTGGCCGTCGTACTGTACTGGTACATATAGATGGCCTCGGTGTTGCCGTCTGCCTTGAAGGCTGCGGAATAGTCGCCGGTCAACTGATAGCCCATGTCGAAGAGCTTTTCGCAGGCACTCTTCACGGCCTCCCAGTTCTGGCAGTAGAGCATGGCCCTGGACATCAGGGCGTAGGCGGCACCACTGGTCAGGCGGCCTTTGGCACTGGTGGAGACGGGCAGGTTCTCGCCTGCGTATTTCAAGTCCTCGTAGACATAGTTCCATCCGGCTTCCTCCGTATCGAGGGCATGGTTGGTCGAAATCTTGGAGAGGTCCTCGTCGTAGATGATGGCCTGATGGTAGCGTTTCAGCAGTTCGAAGTAATACATCCCGCGGAAGAAGCGAAGCTCGCCTTCGAGACGCTGCTGCACCTCCCCGCTGAAACCGCTGGCGTGCAGTTTGCCCAAAGCCTCGTTGACGCGGCGGATTTCCTCGTAGGTGCTGCCCCATACGCCCAGATAGGCATCGGCATAGGAAGCGGTGAGCACGGTGCCGCCATACGAAATCTCGTTGGGAATGTAGCACAGCGCATTGAAGTTCATGTTGCCGTACTTCATCTCGTCGGTCAGTCCTTCGGTGAGACCCACGCTACACTGGTAGTCGCTGAAACTACCCAAGTACGGAATGTCGGCATAGAAATAATTGACTGCCAACTCTGCGGTCGAAACGTCGTTCCAGACCAGTTTCTCTGTTGCCTTATCGGTAGGATCGATGTCGAGGAAATCATTGCAAGAGGTCAATCCTACAGTGGCTGCCAGCAGACCAAAGGCTATATATTTCTTTTTCATATCTTTTATCGGCTAAGTAATCAGAATGTGACGTTAATACCACCGAGGAAGGTGCGCTGCTGCGGATAGTAGCCGTTGTTGACGGCAGGCGACTCCGGGTCGATGCCCTGGGGCAGGCTGTCGATGGTAAAGAGATTGGAACCTTCCACATAGAGGCGGATGCGATCGATATTGAGGGCCTTGAGCCATGCCTTCGGCAGGGTGTAGCCCAACTGCGCGGTCTTCAGACGGACGTAGTTGCCGTTGCGCATCCAGAAGGTGGAGGCCAGACCGTTGTCGCCGCCGTGGGTGGTGGTGGACAGGGTGATGCGCGGATATTCTCCGTTGGGGTTGTCGATGCTGTAGGAGTTCTGCACGAGCCACAAGGGGGAGTTGGCTCCTTCCTTGAACGTCTGGGTCCAGATGGTGTTGTCGTCGTAACCGTTGTAGTAGGTGCCCAGCATGGAAACATCAAACTTGAAACCGCCGGTGAACTGCATATTGAGGTCGAAGCCGTTCCACGAACCGCCGAGGTTGAAGCCCATCATGATCTGCGGGCGGTTGCTGCGTCCTATGCGTGCCCGGTCCTGCTCGTCAATCTTGCCGTCACCGTTGAGGTCGCGGTACTTGATGTCGCCCACATTGGGACGGCTTCCGTACCATGCGGCATTGTCAATCTCCTCCTCCGAGCGGAAAAGTCCTTCGGCAATCCACACGTATGCGGCATCCACGCTGGTGCCCACGTGCTTGCGCCACTCCTGTGCGTTGGGCTCGTCCAGATAGCGCAGCCACTTGTTCTTCGCATAGGTCATGTTCAGACTGGCGTTGTAGCTGAAAGGCTTGCCGGCCAAGTTGAACTTGTTGCGGTGGGAGATGGTCCATTCAAAACCGTAGTTGGCGTAACGGTCGTGGTTGGCCACGGTGTAATAGTAGCCGCCCATGGAAGGAGCCTTGTCGCCGCCCATATTGGCCAGAATGTCATAGTTGAGGTTGTAGAACCAGTCGAACTCCAGGCCGAGCAGTCCGTCCCACAACGTGGCATCGAAGCCGAGGTTGGTGGTGCGGGTCTTGGACCAGGTCAGTTCCGGATTGGCCACATTGGAGGTGTACAGCGAGTTGTATACGTTGCCGTTGAACACGCGGTTGCCACCGAAGGAGTAGGTGCTGAGGAACGAGTACGGAGAGACGGCATCGTTACCGAGCAGACCCACGGAGGCACGGATCTTCAGGTCGTTCAACCAGCCGTTCGTCTTGGCCATGAACTGCTCGCCGGAGATGCGCCACGCAGCAGAGAAGGAGGGGAAGAAGCCCCAACGCTTGCTGGACACGTTGCCGTTGAAGTTGTAGCTGCCGTCGTAGCGGCCACTGAACTCGGCCAGGTACACATTGTTGTAGTCATACTTCAGACGGAACACATAGCCTGCCGTGCGGGTGTGGCCGCTGTAACCGGACTGCGAACCGCTGGCCAGCGGCGTACCGTAGGAAAGTTCGGGAAGTCCGGCAAAGGGAATGTTGTCGGCATAGGCGGCGAAAGAAGAGGACTTGTAGTCGCGGGCCTCGACGAGCAACAGACCATCCACGTTGTGCTTGCCGAACTGGCGGGCATACTCTGCGCTCAACTGGCCGACCATCTGCTCCGTCACGTAGGAGCCTTCTCCCAACTGGTTCTTGTTGACGGACTCCGGGTCTTGGTTGAGGACGAAGGTGGCCGTGTTCAGGTCGCGGGTATAGGTCTGGTAGGCCGTGTTCAGATTCTTGTTCCTGGACGACAGATAGTCGTAGGAACCGGCGGCCTTCAGGGTCAGACCCTTGAGCCAAGGTGCGGCGTAGCTGATGGACACATTGGTGTTCAGTTCCGTTCCGCGGGTCTTCTTGTAGCCCGACTCGTAGATGGCGGCCAGAGGACTGTAGACCACTGCGGCATTGTTGGGCACCGTTCCGGTGTAGAGTCCCTCCCATCGCTCCGGCAGATAGGGACGCATCATGATGGCCTGGTGTCCCACGGACAGCCAACCCGTCTCGCTGGCAGACTCCTGTCCGTCAGTGCCGCCGGAGTTGTAGCGGGGCTGCGACTTGCGGGTCATGGTGGCCACTGCACCGAGATTGATGGTCCAGTCATTGCCCACCTTGGTGGTGATGTTGGTGCGGAGGTTGTAGCGACGGTAGTTGAAGTTGTCGATGTTTCCGTCCTGGTTCATGTACCCCGAACCGATATAATAGTTGGAGGTCTTGGTGCCGCCCTGCACGGAGACGTTGTGCTTCATCAGATGACCCGTGCCGAACACCTTGTCGATGTAGTTGACATTGTCCCAACCGTCCGTGGGGTCGCCGTTGAGCATCTTCTCCACATCCGATTTCTTGAAGGTGGGGACATAATCCTCACGGCTGGAGATGGTGCCGTTGGCCAACTGGTCCATCATCTGCGCCATATTGTAGTAGTGCGCATACTCCGGGCCGTTCATGAACTCCGGGAAGTTGGCATTGACGGAGATACCGTACTGTCCGTCGTAGGAAACCTTGGCCTTGCCCTCTGCGCCTTTCTTGGTCGTCACGATGATGACACCGCCGGCGGCATTCAAGCCATAGACCGCAGCAGCAGCACCGTCCTTCAGCACGGAGATGCTCTCGATGTCATGCGGGTCGATGTCGTTGATGGAACGGGGCATTCCGTCCACGATGTAGAGGGCCTCCATACGGGATCCGCGGATGCGCAAGGCGGCCTGGTCGTCGCCCGGCTCGCCGGAAGTCTGTACGGAAGTCACGCCCGGCATCTTGCCGCCGAGCAGGCTGGACACATTGGTGGAAGGGCCTTTGAGCAGCTCCTCTCCCTTCATCGCCGTCACGGCTCCGGTAAGGGACTGCTTCTTGGCCTGACCGTAACCGACCACCACCACGTCGGCCAAGTCGGTGTTGTCGTCCTGCATCGTCACGTTGACGTGGCTCTTGCCACCGACTTTCACGCGCACGGTCTTCATGCCGATGCACGAGAAAGTGAGGGCATCGGCCTTCTGCGAGCCGAGCTGCAAGGTATAGTCACCATTGATGTCGGTCACCGTACCTGTCTTGGAATTACCGTTGACCGTCACCGTGACACCTACCAGAGGCTCACCGGACGAGTCAAGGACAGTGCCCTTCAGGACGGCCTGAGCCTTTCCGTCGAGGGCAAACATTGACAATGTTAGTAACACTAACCAGAATGAACGCTTTATCAAGCCGTTACATCCTTTTTCTTGTTTGTTCATCATAAAGTTTTATACATAAGTTCAATATTAGGTACCTCTGTTTATGGTTTGGGCTTCCGTTTAATTAACCCGCTGCAAAAATACAACAAAGTTAAATAAGTTCCAAATAAAAACTAATTTATTTTCATTTAGACGAATAAATAAATAAAATTAATTTGCTTTTCGCCTTTCTTTCCTCATTACACCTTATTATATATAGAGCCGACGCGCCACCTCATCCGCTGCACGAAGAAGCACGAACAAAAGATGTATTTCAGAATGTTACAAAAGCATTTCATGGTAACACAGCGACAGAATACCACGGCAAATAATAATTAATTATATTTATTTATTCGATTAAGAATAATTAACTACATTAATTATAGAATCCACAAGATTATTTAATAACTTTGCGACATCAAATGACTGAAACAGTGAAAGCAACCATTCTGAAAGACAACAACTGGTCGGCAGCGACTTCTGCCCTACTGAACCTGCTGATTGAGAAAGGAGACCAAACCATCTCCGAGCTTTCAAACGGCTTGGGAGGCAGCATTCCCTATACCACCAAATCCTTGAACGAGCTGATAGAGGGCGGACTGGTCCACGAGGTGGGCAAGCGCGACAACTATGCCCGGCGTGCGCCACGGGTGTACGACCTGATACCGGACTCGGGCTATTTCCTGGGCATCGACACGGGACACGACCGCCTGAACCTCGGCATTGCCGACTTCTGCGGCAATCTGGTGAAGAGCACGTTCAAGATGCCCTACGACTATGAGGACACCGAAGCCTGTTTCGAAGACCTGATGGACATCATCAACCGGTTCGTGGACGAGTCCGGCATCGACAGGGAAAAGATACTGAACGCCTGCATGAGCGTCGGCGGACGGGTGAATCCGGCAGAGGGGAAAGCCCACAACTACTTCACCTGCCTCGGCAAGCCGTTGGCCACTGCCCTGTCCGACCATCTGGGCCTTCCGGCCTGTATCGACAACGACACCCGCTGCATGGCCTACGGCGAATACCTGAAAGGATGCTGCCAAGGCTACCGCAACGTCGTCTTCGTCAACATCAGCTGGGGCATCGGCATCGGCATCATCATCGACGGCAAGCTCTATCTGGGCAAGTCGGGGTTCTCCGGCGAAATCGGCCACATGCACATCTACAACAACGGCATCATCTGCCACTGCGGAAAGACGGGGTGCATGGAGACGGAAGCCTCGGGCGCGGCACTGCAGCGCAACATGACCAACCGCATCAAGGAGGGGGCCGTGTCCATCCTGTCCGACAGGGTCAGGAACCAGCCCCACGCACTCTCGCTGTCCGAGATACTGGAAGCCATCGAGAAGGAGGACGTGCTCAGCATCGAATCCCTGCAGAGGGTGGCGGTGGAACTGGGCAACAACCTGGCCGGCATCATCAACGTCTTCAATCCGGAGATGCTGGTCATCGGCGGCGACCTTTCCGTCACGGGCGAGTATCTGACGCAACCCATCTGCATGGGCATCAAGAAGTTCTCGCTCAACATGGTGAACGAGGATTCCGTCATCGCCACCTCGTCGCTGACAGACCGGGCTGGACTCATCGGAGCCTGCCTCATCGCAAGAAGTGGAATATTAAACTAAATCTAAACCGTATACAACTATGAGACTGAACTTAAGCTCTCAAATCGTACTCAACAAAGTACCCGTAGAGTATTACAAGCCGAAAACGACCGTGGAATACTCGGAAATCTCCCGCATGGAGAAAATCCACACCGACATCTTCACGTCTTCACAGGAGGGCGCGAAGTACATCGCGGACTACATCGAGAAGGAAATCCTCGCCGCACAGCACAGCGGGAAATACTACGTGATGGCCTTGGGCACGGGACTGTCGCTGGCCCCGGTCTATGAGGCTCTGGTCAGGAAACACAAGGAGAAGAAACTCAGTTTCCGGAACGTCGTCGCATTCAATGCCTATGAGTATTTTCCGCTCCAGGAGGACAGCACCATCCGCAGCATCAACCAGCTCAAGGAGCGGTTTCTGGACCACATCGACATCGAGCCGCAGAACATCTTCACACTGGACGGCAGCGTAGGCCAGGAGGCGGTCTTCGACAGCTGCCGGCTCTACGAACAGCGCATCAAGACCTTCGGGGGCATTGACGTGACGCTGCTGGGCATCGGCCGCATGGGAAACATCGCCGCCAACGAGCCGGGGTCGGGCATCCAGTCCATCACGCGCCTCATCCTGATAGGGAACACCTCCCGGGAGGAGATGGAGAACAGCTTCGGCACGAAGGAACAGGTGCCGCCCTGCTCGCTGACCATGGGCATCGCGACACTGCTCTCGGCCAAGACGGTGTTCCTGACGGCCTGGGGCGACGAGAAGTCGGAAATCATGCAGAAGGTGGTGGAGGGGCAGATTACGGACTCCCTGCCGGCCACCTTCCTGCAGACCCACCCCAACGCGCAGGTGGTGCTTGACCTCAGTGCAGCCGCACACCTCACGCGCATCGAACACCCGTGGCTGGTCACCCACTGCCAGTGGATCGACAAGCTCGTCCGATCCGCTTTGGTATGGCTCTGCCAGAAGCTGCACAAGCCCATCCTGAAGCTGACCAACAAGGACTACAACGAGAACGGACTGAGCGAGCTACTGGCTCTCTACGGTTCGGCATACAACGCCAACATCAAGATTTTCAACGACCTGCAACACACCATCACCGGATGGCCGGGCGGAAAGCCCAATGCCGACGACACCTACCGCCCGGAGCGCGCCAAACCGTTCCCCAAGCGGGTCATCGTGTTCTCGCCCCACCCCGACGACGATGTCATCTCCATGGGCGGCACCATCCGCCGCCTCGTGCAGCAGGGACACGAAGTGCATCTGGCCTACGAGACCTCGGGCAACATCGCCGTGGGCGACGAAGAGGTGACCCGCTTCATGCACTTCATCAACGGCTTCAACCAGCTCTTCGCCGACTCGAAGGACAGCGTCATCTCCGACAAATACAAGGAAATCAAGACCTTCTTCGCCAACAAGAAGGACGGCGACTGCGACCCGCGCGACATCCTGACCATCAAGGGTCTGATCCGCAGGGGCGAAGCACGCACGGCCTGCACCTACAACAACATTCCGCTGGACCGCGTGCATTTCCTCGACCTGCCGTTCTACGAGAGCGGAAAGATACAGAAGCTGCCCATGACGGAGAAGGACGTGGAGATCGTGCGCCAACTGCTCCAGACCGTACAGCCCCACCAGATTTACGTGGCAGGCGACTTGGCCGACCCCCACGGCACCCACCGCAAGTGTACCGACGCGGTGCTGGCCGCCATCGACCTGGAAAAGGAGGCCGGCGCGAAATGGCTGGACGACTGCCGGATATGGATGTACCGCGGAGCGTGGGCAGAATGGGAAATCGAGAACATCGAGATGTGCGTGCCGCTGAGCCCGGAAGAGCTGAGAGCCAAGCGCAACTCCATCCTCAAACACCAGTCGCAGATGGAGAGTGCCCCCTTCCTCGGCAACGACGAGCGGCTCTTCTGGCAGAGGGCCGAGGACCGGAACCGCGGCACTGCCCGCCTGTACGACGAGCTGGGTCTGGCCTGCTATGAGGCCATGGAAGCCTTCGTGGAATACAAACCGCTCTAACACCGACAGCAACACACCAGACTTATGACAGACAGAAGAAACTTTCTGAAGAAACTGGCCATGGGGTGCGCAGCCTCCCTGATGGCTCCTTCCCTGCTGGAAGCCAAAGGCAGAAACAGCATCGCCTCCCCGACGGCAGAGGCCGGGACAGGCGACGGCCGCCTCATCGTGCCGAAAGACAACGGGCTTAGGATTACGGGCACGTTCCTCGACGAGATTTCCCACGACATTCCGCACCAGAACTGGGGCGAGAAGGAATGGGACCGCGACTTCCAGTACATGAAAGCCATCGGCATCGACACCGTCATCGTCATCCGATCCGGCTACCGCAAGTTCATCACCTACCCTTCCCCGTATCTGCTGAAGAAGGGATGTTACAGGCCGTCGGTCGACCTCATCGATATGTACCTGCGTCTGGCGGACAAATACGGCATGAAGTTCTTTTTCGGGCTGTACGACTCCGGCCATTACTGGGACACCGGCGATATGTCGCACGAAATCGAAGACAACCGTTACGTCATCGACGAGGTGTGGAAGATGTACGGCCACCACAAGAGTTTCAAGGGGTGGTACATCAGCACGGAAATCAGCCGCAAGACCAAG
Source organism: Oscillibacter sp. MSJ-31 (assembly GCA_963651005.1). GTDB lineage: Bacteria > Bacteroidota > Bacteroidia > Bacteroidales > Bacteroidaceae > Prevotella. The sequence goes on along the minus strand of CAVJNH010000032.1, from coordinate 6,914 downwards.
GGTGCCGTCCACACCTTCCACACCATCGGCAAGCAGTGCAAGGAGGTGTCGGGAGGTCTGCCGGTCTTCATCTCGCCGTGGATAGACGGCAAGAAGGCCGTGATGGGCACCGGCAAGATGACCAACGACCAGGCGGTCAGCGTGGAGGAGCACGAACGGGAGTGGAACGAGATTTTCGACGGCATCCACGACGTGGTGGATGCCTGTGCCTTCCAGGACGGCCACATCGACTACGACGAGCTGGACGCTTTCTTCTCCGTCAACAAGAAGCTGGCCGACCGGTACGGAATGCAGTGCTGGACCAACGCCGAGACCTTCGACCGCGATATGCCCATCCACTTCCTGCCCATCAAGTTCGACAAGCTGCGGATGAAGCTGGAGGCCGCCAAGCGTTGCCACTACGACAAGGCCATCACCTTCGAGTTCTCCCATTTCATGAGTCCGCAGTCCGCCTACCTGCAGGCAGGCCACCTCTACGACCGCTACCGGGAGTATTTCGGCATCTGAGTCCGCACGCCCGAACATTCAGCAACAACGACAATCTTTCTACATCATGGAAAATAAAACCGTAAGACTGGGCTATGTGTTTTTCCTGGCTCTGGTCGCAGCCCTTGGAGGCTTGCTTTTCGGGTACGATACGGCTGTCATCTCCGGCACGATCGACCAAGTCACCGGACAGTTTCATCTGGATGTCATCCGACAGGGATGGTACGTGGGGTGTGCGCTCATCGGCTCCATCGCCGGCGTGTCCGTGGCAGGAATCATGAGCGACCGGTGGGGACGCAAGCCCACCATGTTCGTCGCCGCCCTGCTGTTCACCGTCTCCGCCGCCGGATGTGCCGTCGTCGCGGACTTCCACTCGCTGGTGGCCTTCCGCATCGTCGGCGGTGTCGGCATCGGGGTCATCTCCATCGTGGCTCCGGTCTACATCTCCGAGATTGCCGTCACCCGCTACCGCGGACAGATGGTGTCGCTCTACCAACTGGCCGTCACCATCGGGTTTCTGGCCGCCTACTTCGTCAACTACCGGCTGCTGCTGTTCTCCCAAACGGCCCAACTGGGCGACGGATGGCTGCAACGGGTCTTCGTCGACGAGGTGTGGAGGGGCATGCTGGGCATGGGCACCCTGCCGGCTCTCTTCTTTTTCTTCATCATCATGGCGATTCCGGAGAGTCCGCGGTGGCTCATCGTCAAGGGGAACGGGACGCGGGCCGAGCGCATCTACGGCAGGATGTACCGGACGGCAGAGGCCGTAGGCCAACAGATTGCCGACACCCGTTCCATGATTTCCTCCGAGGTGAAGTCGGAATGGCGGTCGCTGCTGCAGCCCGGCATCCTCAAGGCCGTCGTCATCGGTGTGTGCATCGCCATCCTCGGACAGTTCATGGGCGTGAACGCCGTGCTCTACTACGGCCCGTCCATCTTCAAGGATGCCGGCATCGGCGACCCGCTGTTCTGTCAGGTGCTGGTGGGCATCGTCAACACGGTGACCACCGTCATCGCCATGTTCATCATCGACCGGGTGGGCCGGAAGAAGCTCATCTACTACGGCGTGTCCGGCATGATTGCCTGTCTGCTGCTCATCGCCGTCTACTTTGCCTTCCAGTCTGCCTGGGGACTGCCCGTCCACTTCATGCTGACGTTCTTCCTGCTCTACGTCTTCTGCTGTGCCATCAGCATCAGCGCCATCGTGTTCGTGCTGCTCTCCGAGATGTACCCCAACCACGTGCGCGGACTGGCCATGAGCATTGCCGGACTGGCTCTCTGGATAGGCACCTACCTCATCGGACAGCTCACTCCGTGGATGCTCGCCTCGCTGACCCCTGCCGGCACGTTCCTGCTCTTCGCCGGGATGTGCGTGCCGTATATGCTCATCATGTGGAAACTCGTGCCGGAGACGGCAGGAATGTCGCTGGAGGACATCGAACGCTACTGGACCAAACAAGGACAACCTCAACAAAAGAAACAAGAATGACTTACAACTACAAGCACATCATGGCAGGACTTGCCCTGCTGCTGGCCTTCCCCTGCGCCCATGCCGGAAACGCTGCCGACAGCCGACAGCCGGCACAGGACGGGAAACGCGCCATCATGTGGATCGACGGGGAAGCCAACTTCCGCCGGTTCAGTAATCCGGACAGCATCACCTCCTACCTGCGGAAAGTCCACGACCTGGGCTTCACGGACGTGGCCGTGGATGTCCGCCCCATCACGGGAGAGGTGTTCTTCGACACGCCACACGCCCCGAAGATGAAGGACTGGCAGGGATTCCGGCGCGACGACCGCATGGACTATCTGGGACTGTTCCTCACCGAGGCCCACCGCCTGGGCATGAAGGTGCAGGCCACGCTCAACTGCTTCGTGGCCGGCCACAACTATTTCGACCGGGGCATCGTCTACGCCTCCCATCCGGAATGGGCTTCCGTGGTCTACACGCCGCAGGGACTGAAGCCCATCACCGATCAGAAAGAGAAATACTCCGCCATGGTCAATCCGCTGAACGCCGACTTCCGCACGCACATCAAAGCAGTGCTCACGGACTTGGTCAAGGCTTATCCGTCGCTCGACGGCATCATCATGGACCGCGTGCGCTACGACGGCATCGAGGCCGACTTCTCCGACCTGTCGCGCACGACCTTCGAGCAATACATCGGGCGGCGCGTCAAGCACTTCCCCGAGGACATCTTCAAATGGAAGAAAGGCAAAGACGGACAATGGCACGCAGCCCGGGGCAAGTGGTTCAAGCAATGGATAGAATGGCGCGCACAGACCATCCATGACGCGATGGCCGACCTGCGCGGAACGGTGAAGGCCGCCAACCCCGACATCAGTTTCGGCACCTACACCGGAGCCTGGTATCCGTCCTATTACGAGGTGGGTGTCAACTTTGCAAGCAGGGACTACGACCCGTCCAAGGACTACGACTGGGCCACGCCACAATACCGGAACACGGCCTACATGGAGATGCTCGACCTGTACACCACCGGCAACTACTATACGGACATCACCGTGGCAGAGGCCGAGAAGAACACCGCCGGGGTCAAGAACGAGACCGACTCGGAGGTGCAGACGGGCACGTGGTACTGCGTGGAGGGTTCCTGCTCCCATCTCCGCGACATCCTCGGCGGCCACGCCTTCTACGGCGGCCTGCTGGTCGACCAGCTCTACGGCAGTCCGTCCAAGCTCAGCCAGGCCATCGAGATGAACCTCAGGAAGTCCGACGGACTGATGGTCTTCGACATCTGCCACCTCATCGCCCGTCCGGAACTGTGGGACGAGGTGGAGAAAGGGATGCGCGCTGGAGGCATGATACAATAAGACGCGGCAGACCATGGAAGAAGCAACGACCCGCCGCCCGGTACGCGCCCACAGCCTCGATGCCCTTCGCGGCTATGCCATCATGACCATGATTCTCTCGGCCACGGAGGCTTTCAAGGTGCTGCCGCCGTGGATGTACCACGCGCAACTGCCGCCGCCCGACCATCTCTTCAGTCCTGCCACCTACGGCATTACGTGGGTGGACCTCATCTTCCCGTTCTTCCTGTTCTCCATGGGAGCCGCCATCCCTCTCTCGCTGGGCAGGCAGTACGACAAGGGGACCGGCCGGCGCGTGCTGGCATGGAAGAGTGTGCTGCGGTGGTTGAAGCTGAGCTTCTTCGCCGTATTCATCATGCACGCCTTCCCGTTCATGCTGGGCTACGGACAGCCGTGGCTCTGCTATGCAGTGCCGCTGGTGTGCTTCGCGCTGCTCTGTCTGATGTTCATGCCGAACCCCTTCGGCCTGTCCCGGTGGGGTGCCTGTGCGGTCAAGACGCTGGCCTACGCGGCAGGCTGTGCCATCGTGTGGTTCCAGCCCTACTCCAACGGCCTTCCGTTCCAGTTCACCGACACCGACATCATCATCATGATTCTGGCCAACGTCTCCCTGACGGGTGCGCTGATCTATCTCGCCACCATCCGCCGGCCTTGGCATCGGCTGGCACTGCTGCCCTTCATCGCCGCCCTGTTCATGTCGGCTCCTACGGCAGGCTCGTGGGCTTCGTGGCTGATGCACTCGTCGCTGGTGCCCTGGCTCTACGAGATTCCCTATCAGGAATACCTGCTGATCATCATCCCCGGCACTGTCGCCGGGGAATGGATGGCGGAATGGCTGCGGACAGACCGGCAGGAGACCGTCTCCGGCAAGGGCGGTGTGCCGCTGTGGATTGTGGCGTTGCTGACCCTCGCCGTCGTGGTGGCCAACGTGGTGTTCCTCTACGCCCGGCTGCTCGTGCTGAACCTCGCCGTGACCGTTCTGCTGGCCACCGCACTGCTGTGGCTGTCCGGAAAGGGAGGCGACGGCAGCGACAGCCGATACCGGGCCAGGCTCTGCAAGGCCGGCAGCTACCTGCTGTTGCTGGGACTCTTCATCGAAGCCTACGAGGGCGGCATCCGGAAGGACGATGTCACCATGAGCTATCTGCTGGTCACGTGCGGACTGGCCTTCTTCGCCCTGCTGTTCTTCACGATAGTCTGCGACCACTACCACATCCGCTGGATTTCCCTGCCGTTGGAACTGACGGGCAGGAACCCGATGGTGGCGTATGTCTCCTCGTCCATGGTCGTCATCCCGCTGCTGGCTCTCGTCCAGCTCTATCCCTTCATCGAGGCCATGAGCGGCCAGGCATGGAGCGGTTTGCTGAAGGGCATCCTGCTGACGGCAGCGAGCATGGCGTTCACCGCATGGTTCACGCGGAAGAAATGGTACTGGAAGACCTGACGCACGTCCCCTCCGTTTTCATAAGCACTCAAACAAAAACAGATAATAGCAATGAATGAATTGGACAAGATGCGAAGCGGCCAACTCTACGACTACGCCGCCCCGGAAGTCATCGCCAGTTGGAAGCACGCCCGCACGCTGTGCGCCCGTCTGCAGACCATGACCGTGCACGATGCCGACTATCGCGAAGTGATGGAAGACCTCATCCCCGGTTTCCCGAAGACCTCCGAGCTGATGCCGCCCTTCCACTGCGACCACGGCAGCAGCATCACCGTCGGCGAGCACGTGTTCATCAACTACAACTGCACGATGCTCGACGAGGCGTTCATCACCATCGGCCACCATGTCCTCATCGGCCCCAACTGCAGCTTCTACACGCCGCAGCACCCGATGGACTACCTCCAGCGCAGGAATCCGACAGAGACCGCCCATCCCATCACCATCGGCGACGACACGTGGATCTGCGGCAACGTCACCATCTGTCCCGGAGTCACCATCGGTGCCCGCTGCATCATCGCCGCCGGGAGTGTCGTGACCAAGGACGTGCCGGACGACTGCATGGCCGCAGGCAATCCTGCCGTGGTCAAGAAGAAGTTGGAGCAGCCGTGCATCGGTTAAACGGGGCATGAGTGCATTTTATCAGCAAAACGGATAACAACAAGGCGAAAAGAGCCGTAACTTTGCAACAGATTTCAATAAAAAAAACGAATCCGTATGAAAACAATTTATGAATGTTCGCAAAGTAAAAGCGTCAAGTGGTTCACCGCCATTTTCCTCCTTTTTGTCGTTGTCGCCGTCTTGCTGGAGCTTTATGCCGTTTCCAGAGGGGCGGATGTCACGGAGGCCATCATCGTGACGGCCCTGCTGCTTCTTGTCGTGTCCTGCTCGTGTTTTGCCCTTGTCCCCCTGTACATCATTGCAGACGACGAGGGCATCGGTGTCCGCACCAGTCTCCGCACGATACGGATTCCGTACTCCCACATTGACCATATCGAACGGATGGACGGACAGAAGAGACTGTTCGGGGCCACTAAGACCATCCGCCTGTTTGGCGTAGGGGGCGTGTTCGGATACATCGGTTGGTTCCGGACGAAGGACATCGGCATCTACCATTCATACGCCACCGACCCCAAGAAAGTGTTCTTGATTTACCGTACAAAGGGCATGCCCATCGCAATCAGTGTCAGCGATCCGGACGAGTTTATGCCCTATTACCTGAAGGGAGGAACCAGATGAATCTCCTGTTCGATTTCTCCTCTGCTCTCCTACAGGCCAGGCAGCGTAAGGGCGTGACACAGGAAAAGATTGCCTTCGCCTTGGACATCTCGCAAGCCACGTACAACGCGTGGGAATGTGGGCACCGTATTTGTCCCTACAAGCACATCATCGCCCTGATCAACTATTTCGGCGACGAGCAGTTTACCCGTCAGATGCTCCGCATCCTGCTTTCCCTGCAGCATAACATGGCCGGGCTGAACCGGAAATCAACGGCAGAGCTGACCACATATTATATGAAGCTCATTGCCCTCCTTGCCGATGAGTGCGCCGAATGGCTCAAAACACTGGGGAAATAACGGGTCAACAGGCATCGTTATAGGTTACAACAGGGCATCGTTATGATGCAAAAAGCCTTTCAGGGCAAACGCATCATCAGACACCTTTTATCGCAGGATGACGGATGTAATCCTTTCTGGGCAAGGAAAACCAACTTTCCGGGCAGAGAGAAAAAACTTTCCGGGCAGAGAGATTCCCTTGTATGTTCACCGATGCAGTCTGGAAAACGGAAGTAAAGTGGAGTATGGGCATGACCATCCGCGTCTCAACGTCTCAGTCTCAAACGAAAAAAAGGAGACCCCCATACATCTTGAAAGTGCCTTTTAAGCGTTTATAAGTTATTAATAATAAATAATATAAATAATAAAAACAGGAGAAATGGGTATGTGGGGGTATGTCAAAAAACGATTGAGACTGAGACGCTGAGACAAAAATCCAAAGTAATCCAAAGTAAAATGCCACAAAAAACCAAAACGACTTGGTGGAATCAATTACTCTGTGTGGTGAAGAGTTCATTTATTCTCTTTATTAATCAGATTGACGACCACCTTCACCATCACGTCCTTCTCCTCCGTTCGGCTCTCGGCTATCATCAAGGTCA
>CAVJNH010000031.1:0-26447 GCA_963651005.1 Oscillibacter sp. MSJ-31 | reverse complement strand
TCACAGTACTTCCTTCAATGGCTGTGGAGTGCGTAATGATGGAGTACAGATAGAATTTGTCGTAGTCTATCTGTTGCGATATGCCCAGCTCCTCATATTGACGGAGCAAAGCCAGCAATATATCTTTGTTTTCTATGTTCATATTGTCACGCAGAGTCAACCAGCAAGTGCAAGTTGTCTGCAAAGTTACGCATAATGTTTGAAAAACTCCTCCTTCGGTGTGCTGATTTTCAATACTATTTTGAAAATCGGCACTCCCCAACCAGAAAGTGATGTGCGAACAGAAGCACCGTGGCAATCAAAAACCGACCCGACGCAAAGGAGCAGTGCCGCCGACGGCACTTTCGCCCGGAGATGGAAAAGAAAAACGGATTTTCTTTTCTTATTTCCCGGCTTATTCGTACTTTTGCAGCCATGAAGAAGACTTTTGCCGTATTGGGCATGATGTGCGCCGGCTGTGCCGCAAGCGTCGAGCGGAAGCTCAAGGGCACTCCGGGAGTGGCCGAAGCTGCCGTCAATCTGCCGGCACGCACCGTACTGGTGGACTACGACGAGCACTGCGCGACGCCCGAATCCCTCCAGGCTTCACTGGCCGAAGTGGGCTACGACCTCGTGGTGGAGCAGGACCGCAACGTGGAGGCCATCGAACGCCGGGCGCACCGCCGCCTGCTGCGGAAGACGCTGCTCTCGTGGGGATTTGCCGCAGCGGTGATGCTGGTGTCCATGGACTGCATCCCCGTGGGCGGCCGCGACACGGCCAACCAGACCCTGCTCCTGGCGGCGCTGCTCTGCCTCTGCTACTGCGGACGCACGTTCTACACCACGGCAGCACGGCAGCTGCTGCACCGCACGGCCAGCATGGACACGCTCGTGGCCCTCTCCACCGGAGTCTCGTTCCTGTTCAGCTGCTTCAACACGTTCTGGGGCGACCGTTTCTGGGGTTCGCGCGGCATGGAATGGCACACGTATTTCGACGCACCGGTGATGATCGTCAGCTTCGTGCTGACCGGCAGGCTCCTCGAAGCACGCGCCCGGCGCAGCACGGCATCGGCCATCCGCTCCCTGGCCGGACTGGCTCCGAAGACGGCCCGTCTGGTGGAGGGCGACCGCGTGACGGAAGTGATGCTGGCCGCACTGCAGCGGGGCGACACCGTCGAGGTGCGGACGGGTGAGAAAGTGCCCGTGGACGGCACCGTCACCGACATTCCCGGCGGAGGCCGCGCCAGCGTGGACGAGAGCATGATGACGGGCGAGGCAGAGGCCGTGGAGAAGGCGGCAGGCGACCGCGTATTGGCAGGCACTATCGTGCGCGGCGGCACGCTCCGCTTCAAGGCCGAAGCCGTGGGGCAGGCCACGGTGCTGGCGCAGATGGTGCGCATGGTGGAGGAGGCGCAAGGCTCGAAGGCTCCCGTGCAGCGCGTGGCCGACCGCGTGGCGGCGGTGTTCGTGCCGGTGGTGTGCCTCATCGCCGTAGGGACGTTTGCCGCATGGTGGCTGGTCGGGGGCGGCAGTTGTCTGCCACAGGCCGTGGTTTCCGCCGTCTCCGTGCTGGTGGTCGCCTGTCCGTGTGCCCTCGGACTGGCCACGCCCACTGCCCTCATGGTGGGGATAGGCAAGGCGGCAGAGGCCGGCATGCTGGTGAAGGATGCCACTGCACTGGAGCAGCTGTGCCGCGTGGATGCCGTGGTGGTGGACAAGACCGGCACCATGACCCTCCCCTCCCCCGACGGCACGGGCGAACATCTCAAGCCCCACGCTGCCGAGGCCGTCCGCCAGCTTCACGGGATGGGCATCCACCTCTACATGATGAGCGGCGACCGGGAGGAGCGCGTCCGGCCACTGGCCCAAGAGGCCGGTGTGGACCACTGCCGCTGGCAGGTGTTGCCGCAGGACAAGGAAGACCTCGTCAGACAATTGCAGGCCGAAGGCCGCTGCGTGGCCATGGTGGGCGACGGGGTCAACGACGCACAGGCACTGGCCCGCGCCGACGTGAGCATTGCCATGGGGCGCGGCACCGACGTGGCGATGGATGCCGCACAGGTCACGCTGATGGGCGACGACCTCCGGCGCATCCCCGATGCCGTCCGCCTCTCGCGGAAGACCGTCGGCATGATCCGCCAGAACCTCTTCTGGGCCTTCATCTATAATATGGTGTGCATCCCACTGGCTGCCGGACTGCCCTACGTCTTCGGCCTCCACTGGCAGATCACGCCCATGTGGGCCTCGGCACTGATGGCGTGCTCCAGCGTGAGCGTGGTGCTCAACAGTCTCCGGCTGAAACGGACCCGGACGAACCTCTCCCCTACTGCGAACCAAGCATAGCAAACAAGATATGGAACGAAAACAAATCACCTTCGACACCTTCATCCGCGGCATTCTCGCCGCCATGGTACTGACAGGCATTGTCCTGCTGCTGCGCCGGCTGAGCGGCGTGCTCCTGCCGTTTTTCCTGGCGTGGCTCATCGCCTACCTGCTCTTCCCGCTGGTCAAGTTCTTCCAGTACCGCTGCCACCTCCATTTCCGCATCCTCGGCATCCTGTGCGCCGCCATCGTGACGGGGGGCGCGCTGACCGCCGCCTTCTGGCTCATCGTGCCGCCCATGGTGGAGGAGGGCCTGCGCGTGAAGGACCTCATCGTACACTACATCGAAGCCAACGCCATGGTGCAGAACATCCCGACGCAGATACAGGAATACCTGCACCAGCACCTCACCGGCGACCAGGTGAAGGCCATGGTCACGCAGGAAGGCTTCGTGCAGACCATGAAGGAGGCCATGCCCCGGATATGGGACCTCGTCACGCAGGGCATCGGAGCCGTGAGCAGTCTGATTTCCATCACCATGATGCTGCTCTACACCCTCTTCATCCTCATCGACTACGAGCGGCTGACCACGGGGTGGCCCGACCTGCTGCCGCGCCGCTACCGCGCCTTCGCCGTACAGCTGGTACACGACGTGGAGGACGGCATGAACAAGTATTTCCGCGGACAGGCCTGCGTGGCCTTCTGCGTGGGCGTGCTGTTCAGCATCGGATTCCTCATCATCGACTTCCCCATGGCCGTCGGACTGGGGATGTTCATCGGCGTGCTGAACATGGTGCCCTATCTGCAGGTGGTGGGCTTCGTGCCCACGATACTGCTCGCCATCGTCAAGGCCGCCGACTCCGGACAGAACTTCTGGCTCGTGCTGCTCATGGCCCTCGCCGTGTTCGCCGTGGTGCAGATTATCCAGGACACCATCCTCACCCCGCGCATCATGGGCAAGGTGATGGGGCTCAACTCGGCCGTCATCCTGCTGTCGCTGTCCGTATGGGGTTCGCTGCTGGGCATTCTGGGCATGGTCATCGCCCTACCGCTGACCACCCTCCTCATCACCTACTACCAGAAGTACGTCGTGAAAAAGGAATGACCCGCCGCTCGGCTGCGCCCGCCCCCGGATGGAGGCAAAGTTGCCGCTTTTCGGCAAAATAAGGCGTAATTGTTTTGCCCTTTGGCGTATTTTTCGTAACTTTGTGGTCTGAAAAAACAATTGTTTTCCCCATGTTTGACAAAGACACTTATATCAGACGGCGTGCAGAGCTGAAAAGACTGGTGGGCAGCGGCCTCGTCGTGCTGTTCGGCAACAATGAAGCCCCCTGCAACTATCCCGCCAACAGCTATGCACCCATGCGACAGGACTCGTCGTTCCTCTACTATTTCGGACAACACCGCGACGGACTGGTCGGTGTAATCGACATCGACAACGACACCGACATGATATTCGGCGACGACATCGACATCGAGGACATCGTATGGATGGGTTTCGTGGACAGCGTGAAAGTGCTGGCCGAAGCCGTGGGAGTCGCCACGACAGGCCCGATGAAGGAACTGGAGCACGTCTGCCACGAAGCACTGGCCAAGCAGCGCCCCATCCATTTCCTGCCGCCCTACCGCCACGACACCAAGATACAGATCATGGACCTGCTGGGCATCCACCCCTCGCAACAGAAGGACGCGGCCTCGCTGCCGCTCATCCATGCCGTGGTGAAGATGCGCTCCACCAAGGAAGCACAGGAAATCGCCGCCATCGACCGCGCCTGCGACATCGGCTACCTCATGCACACCACCGCCCAACGGCTGACGCGCCCCGGCGTGACCGAACGCTACGTGGGCGGACAGGTGGACGGCATCGCACGCTCCATGGCACAGAACACCAGCTTCGCCACCATCTACACCCAGCACGGGGAAATCATGCACGGCTGTCCCTCGGGAGCCGCACTGGAGGCCGGAAGGCTGGTCATCTGCGACGCGGGCTGCGAACTGGACGACTACTGCTCCGACCACACGCGCACCATGCCCGTCAGCGGCAAGTTCACCCAACGGCAACTGGAAATATACAGCATCGTCGAGGCTTGCCACGACTACGTGCTGGAAGTGGCCCGGCCGGGCATCCGGTACAAGGACGTACACTTTGCCGTCTGCCGCAAGATGACGGAAAGCCTCAAGGCACTCGGACTGATGAAGGGCGACACCGACGAGGCCATTGCCGCCGGAGCACACGCGATGTTCCTGCCACACGGACTGGGACACATGATGGGCATGGACGTACACGACATGGAAGGCCTGGGACAGATCTACGTGGGCTTCGACGAGGAAACCCGACCCAACCTCGAACAGTTCGGCACCAACTGCCTCCGCATGGGACGGCGGCTGCAGGAAGGCTTCGTCGTGACCGACGAGCCGGGCATCTACTTCATCCCGCAGCTCATCGACGAATGGCGCGCCAGCGGCCACTGCAAGGACTTCCTCAACTTCGACCTGCTGGAGACGTACAAGGACTTCGGAGGCATACGCATCGAGGACGATGTGCTGATTACCGCCGACGGCTGCCGCTTTCTGGGCAGCAAGCGCATCCCCTACCATCCCGCCGACCTTGAAACGCTGGCGGCAGCATCCCACGCATAAGAAAAGAAACAAGAAACAAAAAAAATAAAAACCATTATGAAGAAAACCCTTATCATCGCCCTGCTGGCCGTCGTGGCCACCGGAGCACAGGCCCGCGGAAAGAAGGCCGTGAACAAGAACAAACCCGTATTCACCATCGTGAAGGAAAACCCCATCACCTCCATCAAGGACCAGAACCGGTCGGGCACGTGCTGGGACTACTCCACCCTCTCGTTCTTCGAGGCCGAAATCCTGAAGAAGAGCGGCAAGACCTACGACCTCTGCGAGAGCTTCGTGGCCAACAAGAACTACATGGACCGCGCCATACAGGTGGTGCGCCTGCACGGAGACTGCCAGTTCTCGCAGGGCGGATCGGCCTACGACGTACACTACGTGCTCCAGCACTACGGCATCTGCCCCGAGGAAGCCATGCCCTTCCCCGGCTCGCTCTACGGTGACTCGCTCAACAACTTCAACGAGTTCTTCTCGCTGCTGGAGCCTTACGTGGCCGCCGTGTCGAAGAGCAACGCCAAGAAACTCTCCGGACAGTGGAAGGTCGGACTGCAGGGCATCCTCGACGCCTACCTCGGCAAGTGTCCCGAAACCTTCACCTACGAAGGCAAGCAGTACACGCCGCAGACCTTCGCCGCCTCGCTCGGCCTCGACTGGAACGACTACGTAAGCATCACCTCCTACACCCACAAGCCCTTCTACAGCGCGTTCCCCGTGGAAGTACAGGACAACTGGCGCAATCCGCTGAGCTACAATGTGCCGATGGACGAGATGATGAGTATCATTGACAATGCCGTGATGAACGGCTACACCGTGGCCTGGGGCGGCGACGTGTCCGAAGAGGGCTTCACACGCACCGGACTGGCCTACGCCATCGACACCAAGAAGACCGAAAGCCTCCAGGGGAGCGACATGGCCCGCTGGCTCAAGATGAGTGCCGAGAAGAAGCGCAACCTCATTGACTCGCTCGGCTGCACCGTGCCCGAAATCATCCCCACACAGGAGATGCGCCAGGAACGCTACGACAACTGGCAGCTGACCGACGACCACGGCATGCTCATCTTCGGCATCGCCAAGGACCAGAACGGCCGCGAATACTATATGGTGAAGAACTCGTGGGGCGAGTCCGGCGAATACAAGGGCATCTGGTACATGACCAAAGCCTTCATCGCCGCCAACACCATGGACTTCACCATCAACAAGAACGCCATTCCACAGGACATCCGCAAGAAGCTCGGCATCTGACAAGAACCCAGGAAGCAACGTAAATGCACTACCAATGGAAATACCAATCTCCAACACCGGAACGGCGACAGGCGGTTAAGGAACTGGCCGGGAAAATCGGCATGAGCCCCATCGTGGCCGACCTGCTCATCAGCAGAGGCATCCGGACGGAGTCGGCGGCCAAGCGTTTCTTCCGTCCCATGCTGAACGAGCTGATCGACCCGTTCCTGATGAACGACATGGACATGGCGGTGGACCGGCTCAACGATGCGATGGGGCGCAAGGAACGCATCATGGTGTATGGCGACTACGACGTGGACGGATGCACGGCCGTGGCACTCGTCTACAAGTTCCTCATGCAGTTCTACTCCAACATCGACTACTACATCCCCAACCGGGAAGAGGAGGGCTACGGGGTCAGCTACAAGGGCATCGACCACGCCAGGGAAACCGGCGTGAAGCTCATCATCGTGCTTGACTGCGGCATCAAGGCCGTCGAGGAGATTGCCTACGCCAAGGAACAGGGCATCGACTTCATCATCTGCGACCATCACGTGCCCGACGAGGAACTGCCCCCTGCCGTGGCCATCCTCAACCCCAAGCGCACGGACTCCACCTACCCCTTCCGGCACCTCTGCGGCTGCGGCGTGGGCTTCAAGCTCATGCAGGCCTTCGCCAAGAACAACGGCATCCCCTTCCAGCGCCTCATGCCTCTGCTCGACCTGTGTGCCGTCAGCATCGCCGCCGACCTCGTGCCGGTGACGGGCGAGAACCGCATCCTGGCCTACCACGGACTGAAGCAGCTCAACACGAACCCCTCCACCGGCATGAAGGCCATCATCGACATCTGCGGACTGACGGGGCGCGAACTGAACATGAGCGACATCGTATTCAAGATCGGGCCGCGCATCAACGCCAGCGGACGGATGCAGAACGGCAGGGAGGCCGTGGAACTCCTCGTGGAGCGCGACCTGCAACGGGCACTCACGGAAGCCAACCGCATCAACGAATACAACGAGCAGCGCAAGGACATCGACAAGCAGATGACGGTCGAGGCCAATGAAATCGTGGCGCGGCTGGAGAGCCAACAACACCTGTCGTCCATCGTGCTCTACGACGAAGGATGGAAGAAGGGTGTCGTGGGCATCGTGGCCTCGCGGCTGACGGAGATTTACTACCGCCCCACCGTCGTGCTGACCATCGTCGACGGCATGGCGACAGGGTCGGCGCGCTCCGTGGCAGGCTTCGACATCTACGATGCCATCAAGAACTGCCGCGACATTCTGGAGAATTTCGGAGGACACACCTATGCCGTGGGCCTCACCATGAAACGGGAGCACATACAGGAGTTCCGGAGCCGCTTCCAGGAGTACGTCAGCCAGCACATCAAGCCCGAGCAGACCCTGCCCACCCTCGACATCGACGAGGAAATCAACTTCAAGGACATCACCAAACGGCTCTTCGGCGAGCTCCGCAAGCTGACCCCGCACGGGCCGGCCAATGAGAAGCCGCTCTTCCTCACCCGCAACGTCTACGACTACGGCACCTCGAAGGTGGTGGGCCGGCATCAGGAACACATCAAGCTCGAACTCGTGGACTCCAACTCGGCGGTGGTGATGAACGGCATTGCCTTCGGACAGAGTGCCGACGCGCGCTACATCAAGTCCAGACGCTCGTTCGACATTGTCTATACCATAGAGGAAAACGCCTACAAACACGGCGACATCCAACTCCAGATCATCGACATCCGTCCCAGCGAAAAGGAAGAGGAGACGACCCATGGACAAGTACCGGAAGACGCTCAAGCGCTACTGGGGGTACGATGACTTCCGCGGCATCCAGCGCGACATCATACAGTCCGTCGGCGAGGGGCACGACACCATCGGCCTCATGCCCACGGGCGGCGGCAAGTCCGTCACGTTCCAGGTGCCTGCCCTCTGCAAGGAGGGTGTCTGCCTCGTCATCACGCCCCTCATCGCCCTGATGAAGGACCAGGTCTACCAACTGCGCCACCGCGGCATCCTGGCTTCCGCGGTCTATTCCAGCATGGGGCACGATGAAGTGCTGCGCATCCTCGACAACTGCATCCTCGGCCGCACACGGCTGCTCTACATCTCCCCGGAACGCCTCTCCAGCGACCTCTTCGCCACCAAGCTCCGGCACATGCGCATCAGCTTCATCACCGTCGACGAAGCCCACTGCATCAGCCAGTGGGGCTATGATTTCCGGCCAAGCTATCTGGACATTGCCATCGTCCGCGCACTGGTGCCCGACGTGCCCGTCCTCGCCCTCACCGCCACGGCCACCCCTGCCGTGGTGAAGGACATCCAGGACAAGCTGCGCAGACCCGACGACAAGGAAAGCCGGTTCAACGTGTTCCGTATGTCGTTTGAACGGAAGAACCTCAGCTACATCGTGAGGGAGACCGGCGACAAGCGGCACGGACTGCTGGAGATTCTCCGCCAGTCCTCCTCCTCGGCCATCGTCTACGTGCGGAGCCGCCGCCGCGCCCGCGAGCTGGCGGAACTGCTCTGCCAGGAAGGCTTCAGCGCCACCTACTATCACGCCGGACTTGACCCCGAGGAGAAAGACCAAAGGCAGACCGGATGGCTGACCGACCAGATACGCATCATCGTAGCCACCAACGCCTTCGGCATGGGCATCGACAAGGCCGATGTCCGGACGGTCATCCATTACGATTGCCCCGACTCCATCGAAGCCTATTTCCAGGAAGCCGGACGTGCCGGACGCGACGGCCAGCCCGCGGAAGCCATCCTGCTGTATGGCCGACAGGACATCGGCAAACTACGCAAGCGCGTGTCCGACACCTTCCCCGACAAGGAATACATCCGTCAGGTCTACGACCATCTGGCCTACTACTATCAGATTGCTTTGGGCGACGGCAATGGCGTGGCCCACGAGTTCAACATCGACGAGTTCTGCTTCCGGTTCCACCATTTCTCCGTCACAGTCCATTCCGCGCTGCAGATTCTGGAGCGCGCCGGCTACATCGAATATTCCGCCGAACGCGAGAACGCCTCCCGGGTGATGTTCACCGTCGAACGCGACGAACTCTACCGCCTCTCCGGCAACACGCCCGGCGAAGACCGCCTCATCGTTACCATGCTGCGCAACTATCCCGGAATGTTCACCGGCTACGCCTACATCGACGAAGCCCTGCTGGCCAACCTCAGCAAGACCAGCCGTCAGGAAGTGCACGACACGCTCGTGCAACTCTCGCGCAAGCACATCATCCGCTACATTCCGCCCAGCCAACTGCCTTTCCTGCGCTATATGCAACGCCGCGAAGACAGCCGGAACCTGCAATTTCCGCCCGAAGTCTATGAAATCCTGCGGCAGCAGTTCAGCAACCGCATAGAAGCCGTCATTGCCTATCTGGAAGACCAGTCCCACTGCCGGTCGCGCCATCTGCTGGAATATTTCGGAGAAACACGGTCGAAGGACTGCGGCCAGTGTGACGTGTGCAGAACCCACAGCGACGATGAAGTGCGGAACGCCCGGCAACGCATCCTGCACTGGCTGTCCGACGGGCATCCCCATCTGACCGCCGACCTCCAGGAGTTGCAGATTCCTGCCGACATCCTTTCGCAGGCCGTCAGCCAACTGGTCCGCGAGGAAAGCGTCCGGTGCGACACCACCCACATTTCCCTATAAAAACGTTGTTTCTGCCGTTCAGCGCACCGTCATGTGGAAACAGCCCTGCTTCACCTCATACTTGATGTAGCAGCGTTCCTGCTCGCGGATGTCGCGGAGCACCTGCGTCAGCACCCATTTCAGGGTATCGTTGCGCACGGGACGCGCCACGGGATGATAGCGGTTGTAGCACACGTCGAACGTCGTGCCGAAGAGATGGCAACTGCGCTCCGTGGCGTTGCCGTTGCGCCGCCGCAACTTAGACACGTCCTCCTCACTGCGCAGCACACTGGTCACTATCAGTTGATTGAAAGGAATACCCTTCACGTAGAGACTGTCGTAGAATGCCTGCCCGATGTCCTGCAACAATACGGCGGCACGGGGCACGAGGTAAGGCAGCGAACTGCGGAGCGGGTCGACATGATAGTAAGGGCTTGCGCCGACATAGACCAGCTCCTTCTTGCGCGCCTCGGCATCGGCACGGTTGGCCACAGGGCGCACGCCCCAACGCTCGGCAGCCTGCAACTGCACCTGCTGGCTGTCGGGGAAGGTGGTCTTGTAGGGCGGAACGTAACCGATCTTGTGTTGATGACCCTCCACATCCGCCACCGCAGCGGGAATGGCCTGCACGGTGTCCGTCACCGCTGCCGCATCCTCCGCCGTCAGACGGCCGGACAGCGTCTCCCGTACCACGGCCAGCACCACGACAACGGCAAAGAAGGCCGTGATGAACTTTCGCTTTGAAATCTTCATGTTTTCCTTGTATCCTGTTGTTAGATTCTATGTGTTAGAACAAGCTCCCCACCTGATAGACCAGCGCACTCACGATCCAGGCCACGGCGGTGGTATAGACCGCGGCAAAGACCGCCCAGCGCCACGACCCCGTCTCGTTGCGTATGGCAATGACCGTGGCGATGCAGGGGAAATAGAGCAGGACGAAGAGCAGATAGCTGAAGGCGGCAAGCGGCGTGATGCCGTCGGCCTGCATCTTCTGCCGCAGGCTGGTGTATTTCTCCGTGTCGCTGCTGAACGAATCGTCGTCGCCGAACGAGTCGTCGCCGCTGTAGATGACCCCGATGGTGGAAGCCACAATCTCCTTGGCCCCGACACCGGCAATCAGGCTGACATCGAGTTTCCAGTTGAAGCCCTGCAGCTCGAACACCGGTTCCACGGCCTGTCCGATGCGCCCGATGTACGACTGCTCCTTCTGCTGCTGCGCCGTGAGCGCATCGTCGTGGGGGAAGTAGCCCAACGCCCAGACGATGACGGAGGCCACGAGGATGATGCCGCCCATCTTCTTGAGATACTCCTTGCCTTTCTCCCACGTGTGGCGGCCGATGGCCTTGGCCGTAGGCCAGCGGTAGGGCGGCAGTTCCATGACGAACGGCGTGTCCTCGCCCTTCACGACAAAGGTGGAGAAAACCTTGCTGACCACGACAGCCACCGCCACTCCGACGGCATAGAGCAGGATCATCATCCACGATCGGTACTGCGCGGCGAAGAACGTGCCCACGACCATGATGTAGATGGGCAGTCGCGCCGAACACGACATGAAGGGCAGGATGAGCATGGTGATGAGCCGCGATCGGCGGCTCTCGATGGTGCGTGTGGCCATGACCGCCGGCACGTTGCAGCCGAAGCCCATGACGAGCGGGATGAACGACTTGCCGTGCAGCCCCATCTTGTGCATCAGCTTATCCATGATGAAGGCCGCGCGCGCCATGTAGCCGCTGTCTTCCATGAGCGAGATGAAGAAATAGAGAATCAGTATCTGCGGCAGGAACACGATGACGGCCCCCACTCCGCCTATCACGCCGTCGACCACCAGCGACCGCAGCGGCCCGTCGGGCATCAGTTCCGAGGCGAGACTGCCGATCCACGCCACCAGTGCGTCAATCCAGTCCATCGGGTACTGCCCCAAGGAAAAGGTGGTCTGGAACATGACGTAGAGGATGAGGAAGAAGATGGGGAAGCCGAAATACTTGTTGGAGAGCACGTCGTCGATGAAGTGGGTCATGCGGTAGGTGTCCTCCTTCGTGCCCTGGCGGAAGCCGGCCTCGGACAGTGCGCCGTGGATGAAGCCGTACTTGGCATCCATGACAGCCGTCTCGGCGTCGGTGTTCGTCTCCTCCTTCACGCGCTGTTCGGCAGCGTCGCGTGCGGCCATGATGGCCCCGGCGTTCTCCATGTGGCTGACGTAGTGCTCGGCGCGGTCGTCGTGTTCCAGGAGCTTGATGGCCAGATAGCGCGTGGAGCAGTGGATGCGCACGGCATCGTCGCGCTTCAGGTACTGCTGGATGTGCACGATGCCGGCCTCTATCTCGTGGCCATGGTTGATGTGGATGTGGCGCACGGCGGTGTTGCGGTCCTCGAAGACGCTGATGACCTCGCGGAAGAGCTCCTGCACGCCGCGCCCCGACTTGAAGGAGGTGCAGACGAAGGGCACGCCGAAGAGCGTGGACAGCGTGGCGGTGTCCACGACGTCGCCCCGGCGTTCGAACTCGTCGTACATATTGAGGGCGCAGACCATGCGGACGTTCATGTCCACGAGCTGTGTGGTCAGATACAGGTTGCGTTCGAGGTTTGAGGAGTCTATCACGTTGATGACCACGTCAGGGTGACGCTTCATCAGGTGTTCGCGGACGTAGAGTTCCTCAGGACTGTAGCAGGAGAGCGAATAGGTGCCGGGCAGGTCGGTGAGGTTGAAGACGTAGCCGTCGCAGGTGGCGCGTGCCTCGCTGGCGTCGACGGTCACGCCGCTGTAGTTGCCCACGTGTCCGTGTGCCCCGCTGGCGAAGTTGAAGAGCGAGGTCTTGCCGCAGTTCGGGTTGCCGACCAAGGCCACATGGATGGTGTTTCCGGCGCGCGTAGGCAGCATATCGCCGCAGCAACTGCCCTCCGGTGCGGCCTCCGAGGGCGCAGTGTCCGGCGGTGTGGGCTGGCGCAGGGTATCTTCCGTGTCCACCACGATCATCTCCGCCTCCTGCCGGCGCAGGCTGACTTCGTAGCCCATCACCTTGTATTTCACGGGGTCCTGAAGGGGTGCGTTGAGCAGGACCTCCACCTCTTTCCCTCTGACGAACCCCATCTCCACGATGCGCTTCCGGAAACTGCCGTGGCCCTGCACCGTGACGATGGTGGCGTGCTGTCCCGTTTTCAGATCGGATAGTTTCATTTGCTCTTTTGTGCTTTATAGGAATTACGGGTGCAAAATTAGTAAATTCCCCGCAAATACGGAAGGGCCGCGGCACAAATCCCCAAAAATGGGTATCTCCCGATGGGGGTTCCGCCCCTCCGTTACGCAAACCTTTACGCAGAATTGTGCAACATTGTCCGGCGTTTTCTTTGCGGTCTCGCAAGAAGTTCGTACCTTTGCGGCACATTTAAAAACAATCTATCACATAAAATCACATCAAAACATGAAACCGTTAAACAAACATTTCGCACCGAAGAGTGTGATGCCTGAAAAGGTCATTCAGTTTGGCGAAGGAAACTTCCTCCGTGCTTTTGTCGATTGGATCATCTGGAACATGGACCAGAAGACCGATTTCAACGGCAGCGTCGTCGTCGTGCAGCCCATCGAGCGCGGCATGGCCGACTGGCTCAACGGACAGGACTGCCTCTACCACGTCAACCTGCAGGGCCGCGAGAACGGCAAGCCCGTCAACACGCTGGAGCGCATTGACGTCATCAGCCGCGCGCTGAACCCCTACTCGCAGAACGATGCCTTCATGGCACTGGCCGACCAGCCCGAAATCCGCTTCGTCATCAGCAACACGACGGAGGCCGGCATCGCCTTCGACCCCTCCTGCAAGCTGGAGGACAAGCCCGCCTCGTCCTATCCCGGCAAGCTGGTGCAGCTGCTCTACCGCCGCTACCAGACCTTCAACGGCGACCCCACGAAGGGCCTCATCATCTTCCCCTGCGAGCTGATCTTCCTCAACGGCCACGTGCTGAAGGACTGCATCTACAAATACATCGACCTCTGGAAGCTGGGCGAAGCCTTCAAGAAGTGGTTTGAAGAGTCCTGCGGCGTGTATGCCACCCTCGTGGACCGCATCGTGCCGGGATTCCCGCGCAAGGAGATTGCCGAAATCCAGGAGAAGATTTCCTACCGCGACAACCTCGTGGTACAGGCCGAGAACTTCCACCTCTGGGTCATCGAGGCCCCGGGCGAAGTGGCCAAGGAGTTCCCCGCCGACAAGGCCGGCCTCCACGTGCTCTTCGTCCCCTCCGAGGAGCCTTACCACAAGCGCAAGGTGACGCTGCTCAACGGCCCCCACACGGTGCTCTCGCCCGTGGCCTACCTCAGCGGCGTGGACATCGTGCGCGACGCCTGCAACCATGAAGTCATCGGCAAGTACATCCACAAGGTGCAGTTCGACGAGCTGATGCAGACGCTCGACCTGCCCATCGAAGAGCTGGAGAAGTTCGCCGCCGACGTGCTGGAACGCTTCGACAACCCGTATGTAGACCATCAGGTGACGAGCATCATGCTCAACTCCTTCCCCAAGTTCTGCGCACGCGACCTGCCCGGCGTGAAGACCTATCTGGAGCGCAAGGGCGAGCTGCCGAAGGGACTGGTGTTCGGTCTGGCCGCCATCATCACCTACTACAAGGGCGGCAAGCGCGCCGACGGAGCCGAAATCGTGCCCAACGACGACCAGAAGATTATGGATCTGCTCAAGGAGCTGTGGGCTACGGGCGACACGCAGAAGGTGGCCGACGGCGTGCTCGGGGCCGAGTTCATCTGGGGCGAGAACCTCAACAAGATCGAGAACCTCAACGCCATGGTGAAGCTCGATCTGGATTTGATACAGGACAAGGGTATGCTGGAGGCCGTGAAGACCATCCTTTAAGTTTTCCTCAAATAAGCGTCGACGTGCGTCGACAGCTTCATCCGAGTCCAAAAGAGGCCGTCGACGCGCGTCGACGGCTTATTTTATGTCCAAAAGTGACCTTCGACGCGCGTCGACGGCTTATTTTATGTCCAAAAGTGACCTTCGACGCACGTCGACGGCTTATTTTATGTCCAAAAGTGACCTTTGACGCACGTCGACAGCATGTTTTGGGTCTAAAAGAGACCTTCGACGCACGTCGACAGCACGTTTTGGGTTCAAGACAGACCGTCGACGTGCGTCGACGACTGTTTCCGGAACGCCGAGGGGGTCTTGCCGGTCTGCGACTTGAAGAAACGGACGAAGTGCTGCGGATATTCAAAGCCGAGCCGCCGGCTGACCATCGTGACACTGAGCGTATCGTCATCGAGCAGTTGTTTCGCGGCACGGAGCAGCCGGAAGTTGATGTAGTCCTTGGCCGTCGTGCCCGTCTCGGTCTTGATGAGTTCGCCGAAATACTTGGCCGAGTAGCAGCACTTGTCGGCGAAGTAGCCGACGGAAGGCAGCCCCTCGCGCCAGGCCTGACTGGCGATGTACCGGTCGAGCAGGGTCGCGAACTTCCGGACTACCGCGTGGTTGATTTCCTCCCGCGTGATGAACTGCCGGTCGTAGAACCGCAGGCAGTAGTTCAGCAGCAGTTCGATGTGGCTCACGATGAGTTCCCGCGAGTGTTTGTCGATGCTGCGTTCCAGTTCCTGCCGTATCATGGACAGCACGTCGCGGAAAATCGCTATTTCATCCGTCGAGAGGTGGAGTGCCTCGTTCGAGGTGTAGTCGAAGAACTCATACCGGCCGATGGTGCGCCCCAGTTGCGTGCGGTTGAGCAGGTCGGGATGAAAGAGCAGGGCCGTCCACTTGGGATAGACCACGTCGGGGTTCGGCTCCACGTGGATGCTCTGTCCGGGCGCGAAACTCGTGACGGTCATCTCGTCGAAATCATACGCCGTCCGTCCATACGAGAGGCGGCAGCCCTTGTTCTCCTTCAGGAAGAGGGCATAGAGTCCGTAGTGCACCGTCTGCTCTTCCAGCGTATGCTCCCGGTCGTAGCGCACCACGCTGACCAGCGGATGTTGCGTCTCGAAACCGTAGTAGTCGTTGAATTGCTGTACGGTGTCAAAGGTCAGTTCCTTCATAGCAGTGCCGTGATGTCTTCCACAATCTGTTCGTCCAGCAGGCGGTTGTCGGCCAGCAGTTGCTGCACGTCGAAACGGTCGTAAAGTCCCTTCTTCACGCCGCCCACCAGCACCTTCATGTCCGTCGCACCATAGTAGGCGGCGATGCGCTCGCCGAAGCCCCCGTCCTTGCATCCGTCCTCCAGCGTGACGACGAGCCGGTGGCCGCTTTTCAGGCGGTCCAGCGTGTCCGGGTCGACGGCCTGGAGGTAGCGCGGATTGACGAGCGTGGCGTTGATGCCCTTTTCGGCAAGCAGCCGCAGCACGTTCTCGCCCTTCTGGTAGAAGGATCCGGCAGCGATGATGGCCACCTGCGAGCCCTCGTGGGTGACCTTGTATTTCGGTTCAATGCCGTATTCCGCATCCACCGCTTCGTCCGTATGGATCACACCGTTGCCCGGCATCCGGACGGCCACGGGCATCCGGCGTTGGCCGATGGCCCAGCGGAGCATGGCGAAATATTCCTCGCACGTGGTGGGAGCGAGATAGACCAGCCCCGGGATGCTGCAGAGCATCGGGATGTCGAAGAGGCAGATGTGCGTGATGTCGTTCATCGAATGTACGCCTCCGCCCACCACATGGATGACAGCCGGATTGGCGTTGATGCAGAGGTCCTGTGCTATCTGGTCATACGCGCGCTGCACGAAGGTGCTGTATACGGACCACACCGGGCGCAGCCCGCCCTTGGCCATGCCCGACACCATGGCCGCAGCCTGCTCCTCGGCAATGCCCACGTCGACGTGCTGACGGCCGGCGGCCTTGCGCTTCTCGGGAGTGAAGCCGACAGCCGACGGTGTGCCGGCAGAGACGGCGACTATCGTCCCGTCCGCCTTCATCTCCCGGAGCATCCAGTCGCTGAAGAGGCTCTCGTAGGTCTCCGCGGCAGACGGTTCGGGACGGCTGCCGTCCAGGGGATTGAAGGGCATCCCCCAGTGCCACCGCTCCTTGTCGCGGACGGCAGGGGCAAAGCCGTGGCCTTTCTCCGTATGGATATGCACCACGGTGGGCCTGTCGGTACCCTTCACGCGGCGGAACACGTCAATCAGTTGCTCCACGTCGTTGCCCTCCTCAAGATAATGGTAGTCGAAACCCCAGGCCTTGAACCAGTTGTTGGCACAGGTGCCGTTGCTCTCGCGCAGGGCACGCAGGTTCTTGTAGATGCCGCCGTGGTTCTCGGCAATCGACATCTCGTTGTCGTTCACCACCACGATGATGCCCGTGCCCAGCTCCGAAGCCTCGTCCAGCCCCTCGAAAGCCTCGCCGCCGGAGAGCGACCCGTCGCCGATGACGGCAATGATGTTCTCGTCCGTGCCCTTGATGTCGCGCGCCTTCTGCAGTCCCGTGGCCAGACTGACGGACGTGGAGGTGTGCCCCACCTCGAAGTTGTCGTATTCCGGACATTCCGCTGGCGAGGAATAGCCGCTGACGGCATCCATGGCCTCCATGTCGCCCAGGAAACCTGCGACACGGCCCGTCAGCACCTTGTGCGGATAGCACTGGTGGCTCACATCGAACACAATCTTGTCCTTCGGAGCGTCAAAAACATAGTGCAACGCCACGGTTGCCTCCACGAACCCGAGGTTCGGCCCTACGTGGCCGCCGTGCTTGCTCACGCGGTTCAACACGGCCTGACGGGTCTCGTCGGCCACCGTTTTCAAGGTTTCCATGTCCAGCCCCTTCAAGTCGGCCGGCGACTGAATCTTCTCTATATACATCTCTTGCAGTGTTTGTTGGTGTGTGAATACTTTTTCCGGCTGCAAAGGTACACACTTTCCGGCATACTCCCCTTACCTTCAGTTCAGAAAACATGACCATAATTCCGTTTTCTGCCCGTGGAGTAAGTATTTCCCCGGTCGGATTCGTATTCATTATAAAAAACACAGCAAAGACGATGAAAACAGGAAGAATGCTTTTTCTTTTGGCCGTCCTGCCGGTTTCCATGGCAGCCGCGGCGCAGCAACTGGACGTGGAGCGGCAGTTGCAGTACTGCCACAGACAGGTGACGCGCGCCCTGACGGAACTGCGGCGGAGCGACGGCTCCTACGACTACCGCATGGAGCCGCGCAACATCCTCCACGGCGACCGGCAGAAGGGATGGAACTGCCGGGAGGCCGAGAAGGACTGGTGCAGCGGCTTCTGGCCGGGCATCCTCTGGATGGACTATCAGAACACGGGCGACGAGGCCGTCCGCAAGGCCGCCGAGGGCTACACGGCCTCCCTGCATGACATCGCCTACCGCCCCTGCTACGACCACGACATCGGTTTCCTCCTGTTCTGCTCCTACGGAAAGGGCTACGAGGTGAACCGTTCCGCGGACTACCGCAACGTCCTCCTGGCCGCAGCCGACTCGCTCGCCACGCTCTTCAACCCCATCGTCGGCACGATACTGAGCTGGCCGCGGATGGTGGAGCAGGAGCACTGGCCCCACAACACCATCATGGACAACATGATGAACCTCGACCTGATGTTCTGGGCGGCACGGAACGGGGGCAACAGGCTGCTCTACGACCTGGCCGTCACCCACGCCAAGACCACCATGCAGCACCATTTCCGTCCCGACGGCAGTTGCTATCACGTGGCGGTCTACGACACCCTCAGCGGCGACTTCATCAAGGGCGTGACCCATCAGGGCTATGCCGACCAGTCCCTGTGGGCACGCGGACAGGCATGGGCCGTCTACGGCTACACCATGGTCTACCGCTACACCCGCAACCGGATGTTCCTCGATTTCGCACAGAAGGTGACGGACTGCTACATCCGGCGGCTACGGGAGACCAGCGACGACCTGATTCCTCTCTGGGACATGGACGATCCGCGGGGCAAGAAAGCACCGAAGGATGCCAGTGCCGCCTGCATCGTGGCGGACGCACTGCTCGAACTGCAACGGTACGTAGACAAAGAAAAGGCCAAGGAATACCGGGACTTCGCCTTGCAGACCTTGGCGCAGCTCAGCACAGACCGATACCAGAGCGGCAAGCGGAACGTGGCATTCCTGATGCACAGCACGGGCCACCACCCGGCAGGCAGCGAAATCGATGCCAGCATCATCTATGCCGACTATTACTATATGGAAGCTCTACTTAGGGTAAAACAGGCAGGATTCTAACGCCTGGACAGGATAACGTAAATGACGACGGGTGCACCGATGAGGGGCGTGACGGCGTTGAGCGGCACTACGCCGCTCTCGCCGGGCAGCACCGTCAGGATGTTGCACAGCAGGGCCACCGCCGCGCCGGTCAGTATCGTGGCAGGCAGCAGCACGCGGTGGTTGTCGGTGCCCAACAGCAGGCGCGCGATGTGCGGCACGGCCAGTCCGATGAACGACACGGGACCGCAGAAGGCCGTGGTGACGGCGGTGAGCACGCCCGTAACCAGCAGCAGACCGTTGCGCACGCGGACAATGTTGACACCGAGGTTCTCGGCGTAGCGGTCGCCCAGCAACAGGGCGTTGAGGGGTTTGGCCAGCGTCAGCGAGACGGCCAAGGCCAGCAGGCTGATGATGCTGAACACCGGGAGCATCTTCAGCGACACGCCGCCGAAAGAGCCCATCCCCCACACCATGTAGGACCGGACGCCTTCGTCGGTGGCAAAGAAGTTGAGCAGCGAAACGGCAGAACCGGCCATGTAGCCGATCATGATGCCCACGATGAGCAGCATGACGTGGCTGCGCACCAGCGTCGAGAAAAAGAAAATCAGGGCCATCACGCCGATGGCTCCGGCAAAGGCGGCCACGAGCACGGCCATGAAACCGCCCACGCTGACCGTTCCGGCAGAGACACTGCCGCCGAAGAAGAGCATGACCAATGCCACACCCAGTCCGGCACCGCTGTTCACGCCGAAGATGCCGGGACCAGCCAGAGGATTGCGGAAAGCGGTCTGCAACAGCAGTCCGCAGACGGCCAACGAACCGCCGCAGAGCGTGGCGGTGACGGCCTGCGGCAGTCGCGACTCCATCACGATGTACTGCCAACTGGTTCTCGAAGCCTCGCCGCCCGTCAGGACGCGGAGGGTCTCCGCCACGGGAATGGAGACGGAACCCGCCAGCAGACTGCACACGAAGAGCAGCACCACGGCGACGGCAAGCAGCAGGCAGGAAAGCGGTCCTCGGTTCATAAGGTCTTCTCGAAATAACGCAACGGAGCCGACAGACCCAGTTCGGGATGGAACAGCAGGATGAAGTCGGAGAGCAGCAAATCGGGACGGAACGGGGTCTCCTCATAGAAAGCACTCCGCTCCACGTTGCAGCCGTAGACCTCGCCCTGACGGAAAGCGCGCAGCATCCGGTAGCCGTCGTGTTCGGCCAGAAGGTCGGCCTTCGTATAGGTACGGCTACTGCTGTATCGGTAGAGCCACACGTCGGCATCGCCGGCGCGCTCCAGCACGTTCTCGAACGGCAGCGACAGACTGCCGCTGTGCGTGTCGCCGCTCCAGGGATAGTCGCCTCCGGCATCCGCCACCATCCGTCCGATGGTGCTGCATCCGCCCGGCACATACCACACGGAACCGGTCATCCGGTCGAAGAGCACACGGCGGCGCGTGGCGCGGGCTTTGGCGGCCTGTGCGCGGAGCGACTGGTAACTGCTGTCGACGCAGGCGAAAAGACTGTCGGCCTCGTGGCTGCGTCCCAGCAGCATGCCGTAGAACCGCATCCATTCGGCGCGGGCCAGCGGCGAGGTCTCCATGTATTCCGCACACTCCACCACGGGGATGTCGAGTTCCTCCACCTTGCCGTAGCCGCCGCTGTTCTCGAAGGGCGAGAGCAGGATGGCGTCGGGCTTCACCTCCATGATTTTCTCCACCACGGGCTGCATGCCGTTGCCGCAGTCGGCAATCGTTCCGGCCTTCACGCCCTGTTGCACGAAGGGCAGCTTGATGTATTTCACGTCGGCCACGGCAGCAATGCTGCGCTCCGCTCCGAGCATATCGAGCAGCGAGCAATGGACGGTGGTGAACACGGCGGTGCGCTCCACCGGCGTGCGGACCACGGTGACACGCTCCGGCAATACGGCCTCGTCGGGCAACGGACTGTTCCGCGGCACGAGCACGTAGGTGTGGAGCGTCTTGCCCGGCTTCCACGGGTTACGGATGGTCGCCACCGTATAGCCCTCATGGCGCACGAGGGTCAGGAGCGAGGCATATTTCAAACGAAGCGTGTCGCCGCCATCCTGCGGACGGGCCATCCGGCCCCCGCAGGACAACAGCAACACGGCTATCGTTCCAAGCAGAAAAAGCTGGCGCATTTCTGCCGGTTTAGTTGTAGAGGGTTATCTTGTCGGCAGACACGTTGTAGGCAAAGGCCACGGGACCTACGCCCACCTCAACGCCCCACACCTTGGAGCTTTTCGTGGCGGTAGAGAAGCAGCCGTACTGGTTGTAGGTCGCATCAAACATATAGAGCTTGCCGTTGGCGGTGTAGGCTTGATAGCCCGTGTCGGAATCCAGCACGTAGGAAGCGATGAAGATGCTGCCGGAAACGGGGTCTGCACCGATGCAGGAGGGAATGAGCTCGTTGGAGTCGTCGGTATAGTAGGTGGACTTGCTCTGCGTCAGGAGGTTGTAGACCTCATAGGTGGTCTTGACGGGCTTCCATGCAGCGTCGTTCTCGGTGTAGTAGCCGAAGATATTGTTGCCTACGCAGGCCATGCCGTTGGCATCCATCAGCCGATCTGCCGTGCTGGAGGATGCGGCAATCCGCAGCACGCCGGACTTCTTGTCACCGTAGTTGCCGAAGTCGAGGATGTACATATTGCCGGTGGTGTCCAGCACAATCTTCTGGGGATTGACCACGGCGTCGTTCTTGATCTGGCTGGAGGCGTTGGTCTTGAGGTCGATGACCGAGATGGAAGCCTTGGTGCAGGCGGCATAGTCGGAGTTGCAGACATAGAGCTTGCTGTCGGAGACGTAGATTCCCTCAGGGAACGAACCGGCCTCGTAGAGGGCCTGGCGCGAGAAGCTCACGGTGTCGATGGCCACGACATAGCCGTTGCCGGAAGTGACGGTGTTCCAGTTTTCGTCATACGACGAGGTGGACTTGCCGTAGAACGAGACGTACACCTTGTCGCCGTCGGCGGTGATGTGGCGGGGCTTGAGACAGCCGTCACCGAGGTTCTCGGTGTTGATCTGCTGGAGGGACTGCATGGTCTTGGCATCCAACACCTCGATGGTGTTCTCGTCGGTCACGGCGATGTACAGCTTGCTGCCGTAGACCATGGCATCGTTGGGCGTGCCGCCGAGCGACCGGCCGTTCTTGGCCTGGAACTGTCCGTTGGCCACCTTGCCTGTGGTGTAGTCGAGGTAGGACAGGCTGCCGTCGATGTTGCCGTAATAGTTTCCGCTGCACAACAGGAAAGCTCCCTTGGTTACGGGCACGATGTACTCCTGCGGAGTGTCGTTGTCGTCGTTACAGGCAGTGAACATGGCTGTTCCCATGAGCAGCACTGCCAATCTCAATACATGTTTTTTCATTTTGCTTAAAATAACTTGTTGGTTGTAAAACTATAATTTGTAATTGACTGTCATCATCCAGCTTCTGCCGGGCATCGGGTAGCGTGCCACGATGCAGTATTGCTTGTCGAAGAGGTTCTTCACGTCGCCGCGCAGCTCCAACAGGTGCATCCCGATACGGAACTGCCGGTAGACGGTCACGCCGACATCGGCATAGCCCTCGATCATGGTCGAGGGATAGTGGTCGTTGTTGGGCCAACGGCAGCTCACGGCGGTGGCGTGCAGGGAGAGGTTGGCCCAGGGGTTCTCGTAGGCCACGGAACCGCTGGCCGTATGCTTGGGCATATAGGCAATCTGCTTGTTGTAGTTGTCCGACTCGGGATTGGTGCGGTTCTGCACCTGTTGCAGGCTGTAGCTGCCCGTCAGCAGCAGCCGGTGGCGCGGGTTGAACCGGTGGTCCAGGCGCAGGGCGGCATCCAGTCCGATGCTGCGCACGCGCCCCACGTTGATGCACCGCCAGATGAACATATTGTACGGCACGGCCACGATCATGTCCTTCACCTTATTGATATAGGCATCGAGGGTCAGCGTGGCGGTGGTCTGTTGTGCGAGGTGCGGGGCGCAGGTCACGCCGACGTTCCACTGATGGGTGGATTCGGGCTTGAGGTCTGTGCTCCCGTAGTGGTAGTAATAGCTTTCGTTGAACGTGGGCGAACGGAAGATGTTCTTGTAGCTGGCACGGAGGAAGAACGATTCGTCAGCCGTCAACCGGTACGACAGCGACAGCGAGGGCGAGAGGCGGCGCATATCGCGGGCCGAGTTCTGCTGGATGTCGGTGCGGTCGGTCTGTACGACGGCTTTCTGTCCGTTCAGGTAGAGCGAGTGGAGCAGTCGGCCGGTCACCGTCCAGCGGCCGTCGCTGTATTTCGCCGTGGCGGACTGGAGCACGCTGTGGCGGTAAGGCCGGGCGATGATGGCGCGCCAGGAACTGCCGTTGAGGTTGTTGTAGGCATAGTCGGCGGAGTAGTCGAACGCCCAGTGGTCGGAGGGTGCGAAGAGCAGGGCGGCGGAGACGTAGTATTCGCGCTGCCAGTAGCTCGCGTCGTTGATGGCACTGGGCATGAGCTTGTCGCGGTAGACGGATTCGTTCCAGTTCATCTTGGCCTGGGCTTTCAGTGCCCACTGGCTTCCCCACCGCGTCTGCCAGCCGACCTGCGTGAAGAAGTTGCGGTCGTGGAGGTTCTCGCCGCTCGTGTTGGTATAGTAACGCACGACACCGGGCAGTTGGCGCGCGTTGTCGTAGTAGTAGACCTTGGCGGTCAGGCGGCTCCTGTCCGTGGGCAGCCAGGCGAGGTTCAGCTCGCCGTGTCCGTTGTTCATGCGGCTGTTGGTGCGGCGGCTGTGCATGGTGATGGTGACGTTCTGGACTTCGTAGGGATAGTCGTTCTCGGCGTAGGTGTACTCGCCCATGGCCGACAGGGCGAGGCGCGGCGACAGGCTCTGCGCGTAGCGGACGAAAGGACTGACGAAGCCGAAGGATCCGGCCTTCAGCTGTGCGGTGAGGTGTGGCCGCCGGTCACCGTCGGGCAGCGGCAGGGTCTGGATATGGAGCACGGCGGAGGAGGCGGCCTGACGGGCCGGGATGAAGATGTCGTCGTTGTCGCCGATGACCAGCGACAGGGCCTCCACGTTGTCCAAGGCATAGCGCGAGAGGTCAATCTCGCCGCTCTGGCAGTCGCTCAGCATGATGCCGTCGTAGCTCACCCCGGTGTGTTTCGCGCCGAAGCCGCGCACGGCCACGGTCTTCATGCCTCCGGCACCGCCGTAGTCGCGCAGGGTAATGCCGGGTATGCGGTGCAGGGCATCGGCCATGTCCGTCACACCCATGGTCAGCATATCCTGACGGTTCAGAAGCTGCATGGGAGCCGTGCTGGTCAGCACGCGCTGGCGCTGACTCTTCGTGACGGTCACGCCCTCCAACTGGTGGACGCGCCCCACAATGGTGTCGGTCTGCGCCATTGCGCCGACAGACACGACCCATGCCAATGCCAATGCACTCCGTTTCTTCATACTCATCTCTCTCTCCCATCGCCTAACCCAAGAGTACGATGGACTTTGTCGTTTCATGCTTGCAACTGGTATTCTGACTTGCCAACCGGATCGCGAACGTCTTCCCGGTCAATGTCCAGTGACTTTATTGTTCACGTCGATAGAAGGTTGCTTACAGCTGCCGGACAGTCGGGGAGTCTCACCCCGTTCCCTTCGTTGCGAAAGCGCTTGCAAAGGTACGATTAAGTGAGCGAAATACAAAATAAAATGCGGTTTTATTTGTTTTTTCCCTCACTTAATCGTACCTTTGCAGGTGCAGTTTACTAAACACTAATATCAGTTGTTATGGCAGAAAAGATGCGTTGCTATCCCCTCGGCATACAGACCTTCGAGAATGTCCGGAAGGAAAACTATCTGTATGTGGACAAGACACAGTACATCGTGGACTTCCACAGGAGACAGTTGAAATATGTCTTTCTGAGCCGCCCAAGGCGGTTCGGCAAGTCATTGTTTGTGTCCACCCTCAAGAGCTACTTCGAGGGCAGGAAAGACCTCTTCGAGGGACTCGCCATTGCCGACTACGAGCGGGAATGGACGCAGTACCCCGTGCTGCACTTCGACATGAGCGGTGGGAAGCACATGGAAAAGGAACAGTTGGGGCGGTATCTGCTCTATATTCTGGAAAGGCAGGAAGCGCAGTTTGGCCTGCACAGTGACCAGCCGGATCCCAATGTCCGCCTGACAAACTTGATAACGACCGCTTACGAGAAGACGGGCAAGCCTGTGGTGGTGCTCATCGACGAGTACGATGCGCCACTGTTGGACGTGGTGCACGAGGATACGCAGTTGCCCATACTCCGCGACGCGATGCGCAACTTCTACAGTCCCTTGAAGGCCTGCGACCCGATGCTCCGCTTCGTGTTTCTCACCGGCATCACGAAGTTCTCGCAACTCAGCATCTTCAGTGAGCTGAACAACATTTCCAATGTGAGCATGGACGAGCCTTATGCCGGTATCTGCGGCATCACTGAGGAGGAACTGCTCACGCAGATGTCGGAAGACATCGACCTGCTGGCTGACAAACTGACACTGAGCCGTGAGGACACCGTCCAGAAGTTGAAGAACCACTATGACGGCTACCACTTCACGTGGCCCTCGCCCGATGTCTACAATCCGTTCAGTCTGCTGAATTGCTTTGCCAAGCAAAAACTGGACGACTACTGGTTCGGTTCGGGCACGCCCACCTACCTCATCAACATGATGCGGAAGTTCGGCGTGAATCCTTCGCAGCTGGGGAAGACCAAAGCCAAGGCGGCCTCCTTCGACGCCGCTACGGAAACGATGTCGTCGCTGACACCGCTGCTCTACCAGAGCGGCTACCTCACCATCAAAGATTACGACGAGCGGTTGGACACTTACACGCTGGACATCCCCAACAGGGAAATCTTCGTAGGTCTGTTCGACAGTCTGTTGCCCGGTTATTTGGGCAGGAATACCGACGAAGGCCGGGTGGTGATGGCCGAACTGTCCGCCTGTCTGAACGATGGGGACATCGACGGTGCCATGCAGTTGCTTGCCGATTTTCTGGAGACCGTGCCCTATTGCGACAACACGCATTACGAGGGTCATTGGCAGCAGACGCTCTACATCATGTTTGCCCTGCTCACAGACTACCGCATCCTCGTGGAGCAGCACACGGCGAAGGGGCGCATTGACATCACCCTCGAAACGGCCACCACCATCTACGTGATGGAGCTGAAGTTCAATAAGAGTGTGGAGGAAGCTCTTGCCCAGATTGAGGCCAAGCACTACGCCGATGCTTTCAAGATGAAGGGCAAGCCCGTGGTGAAGGTGGGCATGAACTTCGCACTGAAGGACGGAGTGAACACGCTGGAGTGGAAAATCGCGGAATAAACGCTCAACACTAACAATTTATGGATAATTCGTGGATAATTTCTGGGAATTCATGTTTTATCTTTCAACACGAATGGCCATAAATTGACCACGAATTTATCATGAATTAAACACTAAACATTAGTGCAGTTCGCTGCTCCAAAATTGGAGTGGAAGATAG
>CAVJNH010000030.1:0-26924 GCA_963651005.1 Oscillibacter sp. MSJ-31 | reverse complement strand
AAGGGCAACGTGCGCCTTGAAAGCGGTGCAAAGGTTGTGGCTATTGTGAAGGATGAAAGCAATACAGGCACTCCCATTATCTACTATGAGGATGCAAACAGCCTTCCGTCTTCCACCACCGGCTTCACCACGACCAAGGCTGTCCTCATCGACACAGAGAGCGACTTTGCCGATGCCATGAGCAAGGGCGGCACGGACTGCATGCTGACCAAGAACCTGACCCTCAGCAGAGCATACGCCACCAACAAGACCGTGTCCTTCGACCTGAACGGCAAGACGCTGAACGCCAAAGCATTGGGTGCAAAGACCAATGGCGCACTGACTTTGAAGAACGGAAAACTCGTGCAGGACAAGACCACGATGACCATTGAGTCCGGCAGTCCGTTGACAAAGTCTGCCAACGAGTACATTGTCGGCGGTCATGATTTCGTTGACCTTGGCTTGTCCGTACTTTGGGCAACCATGAACTTGGGTGCATCGTCCGAAACAGAGTACGGCGAGTACTATGCTTGGGGCGAGACAACAACGAAGACGACCTATACTTGGGACACTTACACGAACAAAGGTGAGACTACAGACACATACACCAAGTACAACGCAGCCGCAACCCTGGCTGCTGCTGACGACGCTGCTACAGCCAAGTGGGGAACAAACTGCCGCATACCGACCAAAGCCGAGTTTGAAGAACTGGATGCCCTTCGAAGAAGCGTGTATGGGACAGACTGGTACACCGTGTCAAACGTCAATGGCTATAAGTTTGTCGGCACAACCGGCAAGACCGTATTCCTTCCCGCTGCGGGCGATGCAAGCTCTATCAGTGCAGCAAATACGGATGATGACTATAGAGGCATCTTCGGCATCTACTGGGCAAGTACATGCGATTCCAATGGTAAGGTCGATAGCTTCTGGCTGCAGAAGGCTGGTTGTAATATGGCCAACTACCTTGATCGGTACTATGGACTCTCCGTCCGCCCGGTTGCAGCCAAGCCGGAATAACAAGAAAAGGATTTGCCCACCTTGTGACAAGGTGAGCCGCACTTGACATCATAAGAAGTCCGGCAGGGGGATAATCCCTTGCCGGATTCCTTCATTTTGAAATAGGGGGCTAAAAACCTTCACTCGAGTGATTCGATCGATTCACTCGAGTGAAATGATCAAATCACTCGAGTGAAACGATTTCAGGGGTCGGTTCAAACTCCAATGCGCCCATGCAGACCGAACGTTTATTACCGGGTAGGTGTTTTGTCTTGTTTTTTCTGTTCCGTTTTCCCCATGACGATGGCTTCGAGGCATTCCTTGGCATCCTTCAGCCACCGTCCGTTGGTGTTGGCATCCGTCCGTTTCTCCGTCTTTTCCCAAATCTTGTCCAGCAGGCTTTGTTCCTTGCCTTGCACCCCGACGAAGAAGTCCCTTATCTTCTCCTGCTCTTTCCGCGAGAGTTCGGCCTGCGGATTCAACGCATTTGTGAGCCTTACGGCCACATTGACCAGCGGCTCCACGTTTGTTTCGTCTTTGTGCGCCATCCTGTTTTTCGCGTGCTTCCATTCATATTCCAGAGACCATTTCCACAACGGTATCACCTGAATGTCCCCGCAGTCGTCCGACACGATGCCTTCTTCGTCGTCCGTGACAATCAGCCTGGTGCATCCCGGCTTATACCGTGCGAATTTCGCCAGTGCGTCCGTTTCCCGTCTGTACGTGTTCTCGTCCCCATACAGCGTATATGTCGCCTGTATGGCGAGGTGGTCTTCCGGCACATAGAAGTCCACCTCGTTTCCGTTCCCCCGGTAGAAGAACACCCTCTCGTCCGCCGCGTCGTGTCCGTATCTTCTGAACAGTTCGAGTGCTACGGCATTCTCAAGCAGCTTCCCTTTTTCGTCCGCAGCCTGCAGGTTGAGGAATCCGTTGTCTATGAAATAATACTTGCAGGCCGTTTCCTTTTCGGCGAATGATGCGGCGATATTCCTCAGTCTGAGTATGAGCCACGCATCCTCGCACCCTCCGATGTATTTGCTGACGGTCTGCGTCGCGACCTTTCCGTTGACGGACGACAGGTTGTGCTTGAAATTGGCGTAGCTGACCGGCTGGTTCAGACTTTCCGCCATTTTTTTCAGCATCAGCCGCAACAGGTTGAAGTTGGCGGCCGGTATTCCCGTCCTGTTGGCAATGTCGTTGAGATAGATGTTTCCGTAGGTCTCGGAAAGCTGCTTCCTCTTCATGGGATTTCCGGCGGCGAGAACCGCCGTTTCCGGCATCCCTCCCCATGTAAGGTATTCCTTCCACATTGCGGCGATGTCCGCCTTGTCCTGCGGTGCATAGATGTCGTTTTCCCCGACATGTCTGTTATTGGCAGCAAGGAACTCCCCGAAGCTGTACGGGTAGACCTCTTCGGTGACAAACCTGCCTCCGAGCCTTGCCTGTATGTCTTTTGAAAGCATCTTCTGGTTGCTTCCCGTAATCCAGATACTGTTCTTGCTGTCGGCCATCCGCCGTGCGAAGCGTTCCCATCCATCGATGTTCTGTATTTCGTCGAGGAAGAGCCACGGCTGTGTCCCGTACATTTCCCGGTGGCACTGCATCACCCTGTCGAAATCGTCGAGTGTGAACCCATACATTCTGTCTTCTTCGAAATTAAGGTACAGCATATTGCTCCAGTCCCTTCCTTCCGCCAGCATCTCCTGCATCTTCTGGTAGAGCATGAAGGACTTGCCTGCCCTTCTCACTCCCACGAATACTGTTTGCCGTCGGTCTTCCGACGGGATGTCCCTCGGTACGATGTCATAGCGTTGTACCGTCTCCTGGTTGGATTTGAGGATTTCCTTCAGCCTGTCCTTGCCTATCATTTTTTCATCCTTTCGTTTCTCCTGCAAAAGTAGAAAAAAATTCTATAAACACAAAGGATTTGTAGAAAAAAGTTTTAGATGATAGTGTTTAGTGTTTAATGATAAAGTTTTATGCCCATTCGGGGATAATCTTAGAAAAAAGATGTAACTTTGCAATCGCAACGGGACGACCGTTGCGGTGGACTTAAAAACAAACTAAAACACAAAACATGCAAATCAAAAGGAAATTACTATTGGCCATGACCCTTGTGGCCATGCAGTCCATGGCGCGCGAGCGCATCGACTTGTCTGTGAAGGGTTGGGACATCACGCTCGACCCGAAAGCAGAATGGGTGGCAGACGAACTGTTCGCGCCACCGGTAAATGTGGCCAGCCTGCCGGTGCACCTGCCCACAGGAGGGTGGCAACTGCTGGACCGGCCACAGAAACGCGACGTGCATCTGCCGGCCACCGTGGAGGGAGAACTCTGGGGATGGAACGGACAGACCTACGGCGTGACGGGAAACTACGTCGGCGTGTCGTGGTTCCGCACGCAGGCGACGGTGCCTGCTGCATGGACGGGCAAACGCGTCACCCTGCAGTTTGATGCCGTGCGTTTCCGCGCCGAGGTGTTCGTCAACCGCCAGTTGGTGGGCTACGACCTG
The DNA here is from genome assembly GCA_963651005.1 of Oscillibacter sp. MSJ-31. Lineage (GTDB taxonomy): Bacteria > Bacteroidota > Bacteroidia > Bacteroidales > Bacteroidaceae > Prevotella. The sequence goes on along the minus strand of CAVJNH010000030.1, from coordinate 23,437 downwards.
GTGAACAGCACCCCGTTCGAGGTGGACATCACGCCGTACGTCAAGTGGGGAGAGGAGAACGAGATTGCAGTCCGCATCACCGACCCGAACGGCAATTTCAACTGGAAAGACTCGCAGTGCTATTCCTGGGGCGACTATCTGGTCAACCCCTCCCACGGCTTCGGCGGCATCACGGGGCGCGTACACCTGTGTGCCACCGACCCGACTTACATCAACGATGTCTTTGTGGAAAACACGCCCACTCCCTCGACCGTCAAGGTGCATCTGGAAGCCGGCGGACTGTCCGGAACCGCCCCCTATGCCCTGGAGGTGAGGGAGTACGGCAAGCAACAAGTCGTCTGGAGCAGCAAGGGAACCATGGACACGGCTAAGAAGACCGTCGGGATTTCCGTCCCCCGGGCCAAGCTCTGGAGCGTGGAACAGCCGAACCTGTACGAGCTGACGGTGAGGCTGGGGAACGACGAGGTGAAGAAGCGGTTCGGTTTCCGGTGGTTCGAGGTGCGCGACGTGAAAGGCGACCGCCAGTTCTACCTCAACGGCAAGCGCATCACCCTCATCACGGCCATCTCCTGGAGCTTCTGGCCGGACAACGGCATCACCCCGTCCAAGGAACTGGCCTACAGGCAAGTGCAGGATGCCAAGCGGCTGGGAATGACCATGCTCAACTTCCACCGCACGATAGGCAACACGGACGTGCTCGATGCGGCCGACGAGCTGGGTCTCCTCTATTTCGAGGAACCGGGAGGCAACCAGTATCCGGCCAACCGGTTCGACGACGGCACCAAGCACACCCGCTTCTATTTCGACTACCGCAACGAGAAACTGGCGCGCATGATACGCCGCGACCGTTCGCACCCCTCGCTGGTCATCTACAACCTGCACAACGAGCGCGGAGCATCGCCACAGGCGGAAGACCGTCGGGAGATGCAGTTGGGGCACGCGCTTGACCCCTCCCGCATTCTGACCTACAATTCGTGCAACGGAAAGAATCCCGAAGGCCTGCCCGACGACCACTTCAAGCTGCACCTGATGCCTAACGACACGACGTTCCACAACATCGGCTGGTGGGACAACCATCATGCGGGAGGCCCCGGCGTTTACCACGACTACATCTATAAAGGCAAGGACGACTACCTGCGCTTCTCCGACAACAAGGGGGAAATCGTGTATTGGGGCGAGGAGGGAGCCATCGGCACACCGCCCCGTCTGCAACTGATACGCGACGAGATACTCCGTTCGGGACGCACGTCCGGATGGGAAGCCAAGGACTACTTGGCGTGGTACGATGCCTACGACCGGTTCCTGCGCGAGCGCGGCTTCAGCAAGGCTTTCCCCTGCGTGGACAGTCTGACGCGGCAGATGGGCAACGTCTCCTACTACTATCAGGGACGGGTGATGGAGAACGTGCACATCAGCAACACCGTGGATGCGTATGCCGTCAACGGATGGGAGTCGATGAAGTTGGAGAACCATTCCGGCATCGTCGACAACTACCGCAACCTCAAGGGTGACGCAGACCTCATCGCCCGCTACAACCAGCCGCTCTATCTGGCCGTGAAACTCACGCACAAGGTGCTGGCCGTGGGTGACACGACAACGGTCGACGTGTATATCGTCAACCGGAAGAACGTGCACGGATCGGCACAGTTGCTGCTGACGGCGAAAGATGCCGAAGGAAGGGTCATGGCGCAAACCCGGAAGCGCGTCAAGGTCAGCGGTGGCGTGGTGTACGGCGAGAACCTGACGACCGGCTGGTCGTGGCCGGTGACCCGCGGCGGCTACACCCGCGTGGAGGCCCGACTGATACAGCAAGGCAGCGTAGTGGCCACCGGCAGTGACGACATCTATGCCGTGGCCATGAATGCCGACGGAATTGGTGGCACGTGCACGGTGGCAGACACCACGGGGGTACTGGCCACCTACCTGCGGAGCCAGGGCGTCGAAGTGCAGGAATACCGCAAAGGCCGTCCGCAGGGCGACTTCATGGTGGTCGGGGCTTTCGAGCCGATGCAGTTCGGCAGCGGTTTCAGCGACATTCTCGAATGGGTATACACCGGACACACCCTCGTCGTGGTCGACAACACGGAACGCTGGGCCGACCTGCTCTGCGACAAGGAAGTGATGGACTACCGTGGCAGCAAGACGCTGGGACGATCCTGGTACGGCGGCAACTTCTTCTGCCGGTCGCATCCGGTCTTTGAGGGCTTGCCCACCGACTGCGTGTTCAATTGGGAATACCAATGCTTTGCAGCCTACAACCGCCGGAGGCTGGGCTTGCGCGACTTCAACGGGGAGGTGCTCGTGGGCTGCGTTTCCGACCACCGCAAGGAGGTCTACTCGGCCCTGTCGGAAATTGCGGCAGGCCGCGGACGGGTGTTGATTACCACGCTGGACATTCCGGCCTGTCTGAAAGGTACGGCAGCCTACACCAAGAAGGTGGACCTGGACGGCATGAACGAATCAATGAACACCTTCAACACACAGGGCATGAACAAGGCGGATGCCGTAGGCCGGCAACTCCTGCTGAATATGCTGCGCTACGCTTCCCGCAACGGGAAACCGTAAACGCTACCGCAATGGAAACAGAAGAGGGTGTGTCAAAACAGGCACACCCTCTTTCCGTCAGTTGTTTATGGAGCGCCGGGCGCGTCAGGGCACCAGTTCCGGCCAACCGTCGTCAGTCCAGCGTATCGCTTTCTCCACCAAGACACTGGCTCCGTTCCGCTCCAGACTGTATCCGTGGCAGAAGAAGCGGTCGCCGTCGGGGAAGCGGTAGGCGGAACAATGTCCCATGGCCTCATACACTTTCCTGTCGCCTTCGAGTATCAGCGTGCCGCCGCCCATGCGCATATCCTTGCCGTCCCTGTCGAGATAAGGGCCGTCGGCGTTCCGGCTTCTGCCCACAGCAACGCGGTAGTTGCTCTTGGTGCCGCGGCAACAGTAGTCCCAGCTCACGAAGAGGTAGTAGTAGCCCTCGTGACGCATGACGAACGGTGCTTCGATGGCATTGGTTCCCGCATATTTGGAGGTGGGATTCGGCTCTGCCGTGGTGTCGCCCGGAGCATGGCGGCGGGCAATGGTCCGGGGCACTGCACCCTGCTTCACGTGCAGCGTCTTCCTGTCCAGCGGCACCAGTTGGATGCCGTCCCAGAAAGAGCCCCAGGTGAGCCAGGGCTGTCCCTCGCCGTCGACGAAGAAATTGGGGTCGATGGCGTTCCATTCGTCCCGTCCCTCCTTGGAAGCCACAAGACACCCTTCATCCTTCCATCCGTCGGCATCGGCCAGCGAGGTGTTGCTGAGCAGTCCGATGGCGGAGGTATTCCTGCCGAAGGTGGAACAGGAGTAGGCCAGATACCACTTTCCGCCATAGCGGATGACATCGGGAGCCCAGATGTGTTTCGTGAATCCCGGCACGCTGTCGTGCGTCCACGCCGGAATCTTCCCATCCGGCAGCACCCCTTCCTGCGCCACCGTCCAATGGCGGCGGTCGGTGGAAGTCATCTGCGCAATACCGTTGCCGGTGCTGTAAAGGTAATACTTGCCGCCCTCATAGGCCAGCACGGGGTCGTGCACCAGCGGCTGTTCCACCGTCTGCTGCGCCTTTACAGCAGGAGCGGCCATCAACACAGCCGCTCCTGCCAATAGTTGTAACAGTCTCATACTGAAAACCGGTTATTTCTTTTTACCCCAATAACTCTTGGAGCCGTTCAGTCCCGAGTAGACGATGGTCACCTTGCGCGGACTGGCCTCCCAGTCCACCTCACGCTGCACCTTCAGCTCCACGCCATTGGCGGTGAGCGTGTTGGTCTGTGCGTCAAAGCTCCATGTGCCGCCCTTCCACACGCCAGAGGAAATCTTATGGTCCGCATCGAACGTCATCGTGGCCGACTCCTTCTGCGCGCCGTCCTTATCATAGCTCAAGTCGATGTGTTCCCATGTGCCGACCAATTCGCTCTCGCTGATGGCCACTTGCGGCACTGCACCGTAACGCTCCGGCATCACGACAGGCCATCCGTTGGACAGCCACTTGATGCTGCGCACGCCACCCATCATGATGGCGTTGCTGGCGTTGATGCCGGGCACGTTCGCCGGGAAGCGTTGCTGGGAAGCATAGAACCAGTTGCCGTTGCCGTCGTCGAACACGGCGCAGTGGCTGATGCCCACCCAGCCGTAGCCTTCGCTGAACTTGTACGGATGGGTCAGCACGGTAGGACTGTTGTTCGCTCCGTTGGCGGCATTGGTCACACTGCCGTCCATCGTCGCATACGGGCCGTCCACGTTCTTCGAACGGAGCACGCGGGTGTTGTAAGGCACGGCCAAATCGTCGTAGGCCAGGAAGAGGTAATAGTAGCCGTCATGGTACACGACCTCGGGAGCCTCAGCCCCCTGCCAACGGCTGCCGTTGGTGCGGGTGAAGATGAGCTTGCCGTAGGGGGCAATGCTCTCAGCCGTGCCGAACGACTCGGGCAACTTGTCCTTGGTCTTTCCGGTGGACGGGTCGAGCTGCACGGCAGCGATGCCGCTGTGCCACGAACCGTAGATGAGCCAGTGTTCGCCGCCGGGAGTGATGATGTACGAGGGGTCGATGGCGTTGAACTTGAAGTAGCCCTCCCAGTCTTTCGTGCTCTTGCGGCTCCAGTTCTTGCCCTTGTCGGAGGAGGAACAGATGACGAAGCCCTTGTCAGTCCATTTGTTCCCGGCAGGATTGGTGGTCTCTGCCATTCCGATGAAGGCACGCTCTGTCCACGAACCGTCAAAGGTGCCGGTGGACGGATTTCCGGTCTTGATATAGTTTTCCACTACCAGACAATAGTACATACGGTAGAGGTTGTCGTTGACCTTGCGGACGCAGGGAGCCCAATAGTCGTAGTTCGGACTGCTGATGGCACCCAGTCCCTGACGCGAGCGGATGGCATTCAGGCTGTCCCGTGCCCAGGAAGGGGCTACGGTCATCGTGCCGCCCAGATACTCCCAGTCCACGAGGTTCTTGCTGCGGCGCGCGTGGAAATGGCCGTGTCCGCTGTGGGCATTGCCATAGCTGGCATCCGTCTGGTACATATAATAGTAGCCGTCGGCAGCCTTCATCACCGAAGGGTCGTGTACGTTGGCCAGATTCCACTTGCTGCGCTGACTCCAGTCGGCGAAGGAAGTATAGTTGTCACTGTAGGTCGGGCAGACATAGTTTGCCAAATCTTCCGCAGTGGGTTCTGTCGGTGTGGGCGTCGGCGTGGGGGTGGGTGTCGGATCCGGGTCGTCTATGACCGGATCGTCGCCACCGCACCCTGCTGCCAAAGCCGCAACCAGCAGAAAAGTCCAAAAATGAAATTGCTTCATATTTTTCCTTTCGTAGGTCAAAACATCATAGGATTACTCAAATACCAGATGGGAACCATCGACAGTGAATGCCACCTGGAAGTCATTGGGATCCACGGGATTGACGCCCAGATAAATCTGGGTGCTGACGCTTCCGTCAGTGCCCGTCACGATGGCCTGGACATCCGCTGCACCATTGTTGCAGTTGGTCACATACAACTTCACCTTGGCCCCGTTCATCGCAGCCAGCCAAGTAGCAAAGTCGGCAGAAGCGGAGTTGCTGTGCGTAATATTCGGACAGCCTTGTCCACCTACGGCATCACCCCATCCCCAGTTATCGGCACGGAGAACTGCATATTCTCCCAAAGCCGCATTGCGGAGGATGACCACATAGTTGTTCCAGTTTCCTGCCAAGTTAGAGTAGTTGGTGAAGTTGAACTCGTATGTCTTGCCTGCAGGAACCTTGAGGTCCTGTGTCAGTTCTCCCCACCAACCGGTTGTACAATCCGCTGCACCGATAGCCGACGGACTGGGAATGGCGGTCCGAACAGCCGACTCTGCCACGTTCACCTCCACGGTGGCCGTGCGTCCGTTCTCGGTGGTGATGGTCACTTCATGCTTGCCGGCCGTCGTAGGAATGGCGGAGAAGGTCAGCTTGGCGTTGTCGAGAACCGCATCATCGCCCTCTACGTACTTGGCCGTCACTTCCATGCCTGTCGGGTCGAACGCCAAGGTGCGCTCCACGCCGTCGAGAGCTGCCGAGTTGTAGAAGTAATAGTCGGTACGCGTGGGAGCCTTCGTCACGGTGATGCTCTTGATACCGGCCACCACCTTGAACTTGGCACTGGCATGGATGCTCTTGTCAGCCGTCTTGCCCAAGAACGTCTTGTTGAGCGTGGCGACAACATAATGCTCGCCCACCTCGTTCAAGCCGTCCGGCACGATGATGAATTCGAGGTCGCCGGCATCCACTTCCTTCACGGCTCCCTCGGCATAGGTCACCTGCGCCTTGAGCGTCGAAGTGAACTCACTCACCTCCGTGCCCTTGTCCACCTCTGCGGGAACATTGACCAGAACCATGGATTCCGGCTGTTGGTCCTTCACGTCGACCACATCCATTTCCGCCTTGTCAAACACATAGTGGCAACCGTCTGTGGTAAAGTCGAGATAGAGGTCTCCGCTCTCCACCGGAATGCCGAGATATTTCTGCGTGGAGGCCATTCCCTCCGTGCCCGTCACCTCCGCAACGACATCACAGGTGTTGTCGCCGTAGTTGGTCACGGTGACCGTCACCTTGGCACCGTTCATCTGAGCCCTCCATGGATCCCAGTCGGAAGAGGCAGAGTTGCTGTGCGTACAACTTGCGTAGCTATCTCCCCAACCATAGTCATCGGAACGAAGCACCGCATACTCGGTCTTGTCAGCCTTGCGGAGCACGACTACATAGTTGTTCCAGTTGTTGACACCTGGCGTATAGTTAGTAAACGTGGTGGAGTATGACTTGTTGCTCTCTATCTTGACATCTGCATCAAGATGAGAGGCCCACCATTCGTCGCTATTATCTACGGCACCCAGAGTGGTTGGAGAAATCGTAGGAACGGCATCTTTGTTGCTGTTCGCGATGGAATCTATCTTCTCGGAAGTCCAGTCCGGAGCGTTGACATTGAACAGGTCGCTTCCCTCGCATCCGGTCAGCACGGTCATGCCCACGGCTGCCATGCAGAAGACAGATGCCAATGTATTTAGATGTTTCATAATGATTCTGTTATAATGGTGATACTGTTGTTACTTGCTCAAATCCACTACCGGATGGACAGTCCAGCCTCTTCCGAAGAAGTCGGTGGAGTTGTCGATGCCGTCATTGGCAGAGTTGCCCTTCAGGTTGGGATTATTGTTCAGGAGCGTCTGATAGATGGGCAGGAACTCATGTCCCGGCAGGTAGGTGTCGTAGGAACACTTCACGTGCTCCGGGTCGGTCTTGGTCTGGGCATAAGTCACAGGAGCCTTGATGTCATTCACATCAACAAACTTGTTCAGGTAGAATGTGCCGTGCTCCTTCAACTGGTTCAAGCGGTCATTGTCATAGAAGAATCCCCAACGGATCAGGTCCATGCCACGACCGTTCTCGCAGCCGAACTCCTTCGGACGCTCCACGTTGGCAATCTGTTCGAAGAGCTTGTCCTTGGAACTGAAGTCGGCCAGTTTCAAGTCGGCCAAGCCGGCACGGTTACGCACCTGATTAATCCAGTCAATCGCCTGCTGCGTAGGCCCATTCACCTCATTCTCGCACTCGGCGGCACGAAGCAACACATCAGCGTAGCGCATCATGCGGAGGTTGATGCCGCAGCGAAGACCTGCCGTCACGGAAGCATAAAGCCCTGTACGCATATTGGTCCACTTGGCGATGGGAATACCGCCGTTAATGTTGTTCGTCCGGAGGGTATCGGTAGCCGTAATCTTCTTGGTGTAGGCTACGTTGCCGTACTCAAAGCCTTCCCACTCGCTCTCGTAGGTGCCCAGCGTCCAGTAGAGACGCGGGTCCAGCTTGCCTGCTGTGGTGCGCTCCTCCTTGAAGAGGTTGTACAGCCAAGGTGAAGCGGAGAGGTCTGCCCATCCACCGAAGTCGCCGGGAGCGAAGTTGGTCTCCACGGCGTGACCCTGAGTCGCATTGGAACTGACGTTGACCGGAGTCCACTCGTCGTCTACGCCTTGAGAACCGTAGTCCAGATACTGCACCTCGAAGAGGCTCTCGTCGTTGTTCTCGTATGCAGAACCCTCACGGAAGTTGTCACCATAGTTGGCCATCAACTTGTACTTGCCGTATTTCGTTCCACCGATGATGTCCTTGAGCACCTCCAAAGCCTCGCTGTATTTGTGGCGGAACATCAGGGTGCGGGCATAGTAACCTGCGGCAGCACCGCAAGTGGCACGTCCCTTAGTCCATTCGCCGCCAGCCTGACGGTTCGGCAGCAACTCCATGGCCTCTTGCAAGTCTGCCTCCACCTGGTCCAGCACCTCGTCGCAAGTGTTGTTGGCACCATAGAGCCCATCCAGTGAAGAATAGGTGGAATAGTCGGTAATCAACGGCACATCCTTATAGTAACCCACCAAGTTGTAGTAGGAGAAGCCACGGATAAAGAGTGCCTGCCCCTTGATTTGCTTCATCGTCTCGCTGAGCTGCGCGTTTTCGCCGGTGGTACGGGAAAGGATGAAGTTGCAGACGTTGATGGCGTAGTAATACTCGCGCCAAGGCCAGAAGGAAATATCTGTCGTGACAGGGCAGTTCATGTCGTCGAACGGCAGATACCAAACCTGCGACGAGTTCCAGACTTCGTCTCCACGAACGGCATCGATGGTGTAACCCACACGTCCGGTGGAACCCTCCATACGGAGGTCGTGGTAAGCGGCAATGACGCACTCGTTCAAATCGTCGGTGGTGAAGCCGAAGGTAGCGGTGGTCTGCTCGTTGGGATTCACTACGTCCAACTTGCCTTCGCACGATGTCATCGTCCACGCGCCAAGACCGAGGAGCAGCGCAAATGATAATTTATTCAGTTTCATGTCAAATGTTCTTTTAGTAATAATGTTTCGTATCGTCCTTGTTCTCACGGTCAGAAGGTGAAGTGGAGACCTGCCATGAACGTTCTTGCACTCGGGAAAGAGCAGAAATTGTAACCCGGAGTGAATGTACCGCCGGCGTAATCCACATTATATCCCTTGTAACCGGTGAAGGTGTAGAGGTTCTGTGCGGACACATAGAGGCGCACACCGCTGACATAGCCGCCGAACCACTTGTCGGGGAAGTTGTAGCCCAGCTCCACGTTGGCAATCTTCCAATACGCTGCATTCTGAATCTTCCGGGAGCTGAAGAGGTCGTTCCATGCCAATGTGGCCTTATTGGTCACATAGGTGCGGGGCACGCTGGAGAGATAAGTGCCGTCCTCAGCAAAACGGTTGGCATCCAGCATGGCCACATCCTTGTTGCCGTAGCCGTAGCAGGAGTTCAGACTGTTGTAAATATCATCCGATACGTGGTAGTTGAATACGCCGTAGGTGGAGATGCTCAAGTCGAAATTCTTGTACTCCATGTGGGCGCTCAGGCCGAAGTTCACCTTGGGCAGTCCGCTTCCCAACACGGTCTGGTCGTAGGCATCGATGACTCCATCGGGTGTGCCGTCAGGACCGGAAATGTCCTTGTAGAGGCAGTCGCCCACATTGGCTCCGGGCTGAGAGGCATGGTTGTCCAGTTCGCTCTGGGTACGGGCGATTCCCTCGTACACCCAGCCGTAGAACTGGCCGACCTCCTGGCCTACGTAGGTAGCGTAGGCACCGGTGATGTAAGACCCTGTGCCGAAGCCGAGAGAGGTCACCTTGTTCTTCAAGGTGCTCAGATTGGCACTGATGTCGTACTTGAAGGCGTGGTCACGGTTGCGGTAGGTGGCCGAGAACTCGAAACCGCTGTTTTCCATCGATGCGGCGTTCATCGTCACCGTGGTATTGGCCACACCGGTCTGCTCCGGTACGGGAACACCGTACAGCAGGTCTTCCGACTTGTTCATATACCACTCGGCCGTGAACTCCAAGCGGTTGTTGAGCATGGCGAGGTCGATACCCACGTTGGTGGTCTTCTTTTTCTCCCAGGCAATGTTGTTGTTGACATACGTGGTAATCTTGGAACCCGTCACCTTGTTGTTGCCGAAGCTGTAGGTCATATTGTTACGCGCCATGGTAGCCATGTACTGGTATTCGCCGATGTTCTCGTTACCGAGTTCACCGTAGCTGGCACGCACCTTGAACATATTGACGATGTCGTGGCTGATGGGGAAGAACTTTTCCTTGTCGAAGCGCCAACCGATGGAAACGGAGGGGAAGGTGGCCCAGCGGATGGCATTGGTCAGACGGGAACTGCCGTCGCGACGTACCACGACAGAGAGCAGGTATTTCTCGTCGTAGTTGTAGTTCAAACGTCCCACGTATGAAGCCAGGGCGTGTTTGTATTCATAGGAGGAAGAATAGGTGTTCTTGGCATTCTGGAGCTGGAGGAAATACGGCTCGGTCAGCTCGACTCCCCATCCGGTCAGGAGGTTGGTGTTCTCCTCCTCGTAGGTCATACCGGCGAGCAGCGTCAGGTTGTGCTTGCCGATGGAGCCGTTATAGGTCAGGGTGTTCTCCACCAACGCATCGCTGTAGTTGCGCGAACCCTTGGTCAGGCGTTCATCCGACTTGGAGAGATACACACGGTTGCTCTGTACCCAGGCGGGAATCCAGGTCTTGTCCTTACACTCGGTCTTGCTGTAGGAAAGGTTCACATTGTAGTGCAGCCCATGGTTCTCGCTCTTGATGCCCAACATATTGAACAAATCCACATCGGCGGAAGCGGTTCCCACGAAGCGGTCCACCAGCGTATTGCGCTGCAAGAGGTTGTTGACCAGCAGCGGGTTGGAAGCTGAAATGTCTCCATGCACTCCGTCGTAGTAGACACCGTAGCCGTAGGCATCGTAGCGGTAGCCGTTGGCCGCTCCCACCTTGTCGTCGAGCACCCAAGTGGAACTGTCGTATGCCTTGATGGTCGGCTGCATCAAGAGTGTACCACGGAGCACGTTGGTCACGTCACCGTAAAGACCCTGCACATACTCAGAGGCATTGGAGAGACCCATGTTGTCCTGGTCGGAGTGGGAGTACACCATGCTGGTACGGAACTTCACAAACTTGGTGTCCATGGTGTTGTTCACACGGGCGGTGTAACGCTCGTAGTTCGGGCCTGCGCCCTCCAGCGTACCCTTCTGGTTGAAGTAGTCGAGCGACACATTATAAGTATTGTGTGCACTGCCGCCGCTGAGGGCTACGTTGTGGTTCTGGCGGATGCCCGTCTTGAACACCTCGTCAAACCAGTTGGTATTGGTGCCATCCTGGAAGTGATACTTTCCGTCCTCGCCATAGCTGTAGCCGCCCGGCAACTGCGTATTGGCGTTGGCACAGGCCTGACCGAGATAGTCGCTGTACTGGTCGGCATTCATCACGTTGTACACATCGTCAGGAATCTGGTCCACACCGAAGTAGCCCGAATAGTCCACCTTCAACGGCTGGTCTTTCTTACCGTTCTTCGTGGTGATGATGACCACGCCGTTGGCTGCACGGGAACCGTAGATGGCTCCGGCAGAAGCGTCCTTCAGAATCTGGATGGTCTCAATGTCGTTGGGCGAGAAGTCGCGGATGGTCGTGCCCATCGGCACACCGTCTATCACATAGAGCGGTGCGGTGCTGCCGAACGATCCGATACCGCGGATGCGCACGCTCGGGTCTGCACCGGGCTGTCCGTCGGACGTAATCTGTACGCCGGCCACCTTACCTTCCAGCATCGTGGAGATGTTTGAGTTCGACACGCGTTTCATCTCCTCCGCATTCACGATGGCCACGGAACCGGTGAGGTCGGCCTTCTTCTGCGTACCATAACCGACCACGACCACCTGGTCCAGCATCACGTTGTCGGAAGAGAGTTGGATGGGTTCGAGCACCGCGCGTCCGCGCACTGCAATTTCGCGGTCCTTGAAGCCCAGATAGCTCACGATAAGCGTAGCGTTGGCTTTCGTCTTGATTTCGAAGTTACCGTCGAGATCCGTCACCACACCCGTCTGGGCATTCTTGGTCTTGACCGTTGCGCCAATCAGCGGTTCACCCTGGTCGTCGACAACCTGTCCCTTGACGGTAATCACCTGATCCTGTGCTATTGCGGCCATTGCAGGCATCGGCATCACCAACGCAGCACTGCCGACTGCCCCAAGGCATAGCATCATAGAGAATAATTGTTTTCTCATTTCTCTTTAGGTTTTTATTGTTTGTTAATAATTTAGGTTTATATGTCCGGCGGCAAAAGTACGACGAAATACGAAATCGTAGGTGGATAAACACGATATTAAGGTGGACAAACTGCAAAAATGGTGGACAAAAGCCTGTTCAGCGCAGATTTTCGTCCCTTGTGCCCCTACACAGGAGAGTTTGCTAAAATTCCTGAAAATAACTCAATTCGTGTCAAGCGTCTCCTTGTATGAAGACGGCGAAGTCCCGTATTGCCGGGTGAAACACCGGGTGAAATACTTCGGGTCGTTGAATCCGACCCGGTACGCGATTTCGGTGATGTTGCGGTTGGCAAAATTCTTCGCAATCATCTTTTTCGCCACGTCCAGACGGTAGTTGCGGATAAACTGCGCCGTGGGAAGGCCGCTCTCCGCGTTGAGCCGCTTGCTGAGCGCGCTGCGGTTCATGCCCATGGCCTTTGCCAGTTCATGCACGCCGAACTCGGAATCGCTGTAATGCTGCTCCATGACCTCCATGATGCTGGTCATAAAGGATTTCGTGTGCTTTTCCACCTCCTGCTTGTCGGCCTCGATGGTCTTGGCCTGACTTTCATGGTATCTGCGCTGGTTCTCCAGAATGGTCTGGATGCGGCTCTGGAGCTTGCCGGGGTCGTCGCTGTCCTTCAGTGCCGCCTCTATCGGCCGGTAAAGTTCCACCGCCTCCCGCTCCCGCATCACGTTGAGCCGGCGCACGTAGACCTGCTTCCCTATCACTGCCACACCCATCAGCACGAGAGCCAGGAACCACCAGCTCTTCCAGAAATACGGCGTGACGCTGACGGGAACGGAGATGACCTGTTCCTTGTCGGCTCCGAAAGAAGAAATGTATTTCACCTCAAACTCATAGTTGCCGGACGGCAGGGTGGAATAGCGGACACTGTGCTGACCCGACGGCAGGCTGATCCAATCCTCCTCATAGCCGCGCATACGGTAGAGGTACATTCCCTGCGTCTCGTTGCTGTAGTTGAGGGCCGAGAAACTGACGGTGAACGATCGGTCACTCTCGTGCAAGCGCACTTTCCGGGCGATGGAGATGTCTTCGTCCAGATAACCGCTGCCCGCATAGACCGGCTGGTCGTCGACCAGCAGTCCGGTAAAGCGCAGGCTTCCGGGGTTGTAGGCCGCGTGGTTGATGCCCTTCACGGCCATCATCCCGACATCCGTCCCCAGATAGATGATGCCGGACTGGCTGCACACCGCACCGTTGAAATAGAACTGCGGACTGAGCAGTCCGTCCTCTTGGGTGAAACTGCTGAACGTCTCGTTCTTGGGGTTGAAGATGGACAGTCCGTTGTCGGTCGCGATCCAGAGCATTCCGTTGCCGTCCTCGGCAATCCCTTTCACCGAGTTGTTGGCCAGTCCGTTGTTGGTGGTAAACGACTTGACGTGGGACTCGCCGTCCCGGTCGTAATTGCAGCAGTACATCCCATAACCATTGCTGCCTACCCATATTTTGCCGTCCTTCGTCTGGCAGAGCGACAGAATCTTGTCGATGACCCCGCTCTTGGGCTTGTCCAGTTTGTAGGGGTGGCGTTTCACCGGGAAAGTGCCCGTGGCGCGGTCGCGCGATTTCAGGTCGACCTCCACCAGTCCCTGCATACAGCCCATCAACAGTTCCCCACTGGCCGTAATCAGACTGCCGATACAGCCGCGCACTTCCCTGCATCCGGGGAAGGGGTCTGTCAGCCGCCCGCTCCGCTGGTCGTAGAAGAACACGCCGTCGTTGGCCCCGATCCACATTCCGCCGTTCATTGCATCATACGCCAAGGCTCCCACGAAGAACAGCAGCGGGTTCTGCCCTTCTATCCGCGTGATGTTGCCGGGGCGCGAGAAAGGCATCACGGCCACTCCCCTGCCCCACGTGCCAATCCACAGGTTGCCGCTGCCGTCTGCCGTGAGGGTGGAAACGCTGTTGTGCGGCAGGCCGGAATTGGCAGTCGTGTAATGCACGAAACCGCCGCCGTGGGGCGAACGCCGGTTGAGTCCGCCTTCCACCGTGCCGACCCAGAGCGTGCCGTCCTGCTCCGTGTATATGGCGTTGACCGCGTTACGGGAGAGGCTTGCCGCGTCGCCCGGCACATGGCGGAAATACTCCAGTTGCAGGAGGCGCGGGGTCAGTTTGGTGATGCCGCCCGTCTCCGTGCCGACCCAGACTTGGCCGTTCTTCGAGAACAGGCAGTTGACGAAGTTGCTGCCCAGCGGATGGGTCGCACTTCCGGTGTTCCAGTGCACGATTCCGCCCTTCTTGTCGTCAAGGACATCCACGCCGCAAAGGGTTCCCACCAGCAGTTTGTCGTGCGGAGACACCGCAAGCCCTGTCACGACCTCGTGTTGCAGGGACGTGTCGATTGGCGGGCCATGAAACTCCCTCTTGTCGCTACAATACAGGCCGTTGTTGGTGGCCATCCACAGCTTGCCGTTGTAGGCGGCAAACCCCGTAGCGTAGCGGTTGCCCAAAGGCGGAAACATCGCGGTGAGGTCTTTCTGCTCCAGTTTGCCGCCCCTGACGGACAGCTCGCTGACCTTGCCGTTGTTGCCCAACAGGACGGAACCCCGTCGGTAAACGTCGGCCAGTCCCAGGTCGGGCGCATTGAACGGACAGGACATGGACAGCACACTGTTCACCTCCCCCGATGCGTTGAACGCAAAGCGGTAGAGCATGGAGCGCGTCAGCATCCAGACACAGCCCTTCGCATCGCAATACACGCGGGTGCACCCTTCCTTGAACGCCTTATCCAGCCGTTTCTCCAGCTCTTCATCCTCGCAGACGGGTTTCACCGGTTGCAGGGTCTGGAGACTGACCACCTGCGGCCCTTCCTCGAAGGCCACCCACAGCCGTTTGAAGCGGTCTTCGCAGACATTGCGGCAACTGTTGCTGCGCAGGCTGACCATGGCGTTGCCCAAGCCAAAGTTCTTGAAGCCGTAGCCGTCGTAGCGCACCAAGCCGCCCCCGTGCGTACTGATCCACATGAAGCCGTAGGAGTCCTGGAAGATGTCGTCCACGAAATTGTTGGGCATTCCCGTGGCCAGTCCCAGATAGCTCACATTGTACTCCTTGAGCAGGATGTCCTGTGCGAATCCGCCCAAGGCCGTCATGAGGGCCGCTGTCAGAGCAAGGAGGTGTCTACCCATGGGTTGTCAGTTCTTGATGGTGAAATGCAAGGTGCCGCCCTTGACGAGGTCGTCGTGGGACAGCCGATACCCGGCAAGCGGCTTGCCGTCCAGGGTCGTGCTCCGGATATGGAAGGCATCCGGCGTCAGGCCGTCTGCCGACAGGACGAACTGCTTGCCGCCCTCCAGATTGAAGGTCACCTTGTCGAAGCTCGGCGTACCTATATAATAATAAGGTGTGGCCGGACAGACGGGGTAGAAGCCGATGGCGGAGAACACGTACCAGGCCGACATCTGCCCTGCATCGTCGTTGCCCGACAGTCCGCCCGGCGTGTCGTTGTACTCGGTATTCAGGATGTGGTGCACGCGCTCCTGCGTCTTCTCCGGCACTCCGGCGGCATCGTAGAGATAGGCCACCTGATGGCAAGGTTCGTTGCCGTGCCAGTACAGTCCCTCGTCAAACATCCGGTCCAGCTTGCCCACGGGGTCTTTGATGACCTTGAACAGCTCTTCCACCCGGTGCGGCACGTACCACGTGTAGTGGCAGGTGGCTCCCTCGGTGATGTAGCTCTTGCGGTGCACCAAGTCCAGATTGTTCTCCCATTTCCCGTTCCGGTGGCGACCGTCCGCCCACCCCGTGTTCGGGTTGATGACGTTGCGCCAGTTCTCCGAGCGTTTCATCAGTGCCTCATAGTCCGCCTGCTTGCCCAACGCCTTGGCCAACTGTGCCACGGCAAAGTCATCGAAAGCATACTCCAGCGTGCGCGAGGTCTGCTCGTCCGTATGGAACGCCTCCTTCACGCCGTCCTCCATCGGGATGTAGCCGTATTTCAGATAGGACTTCAGGGCGCGGCGACCCATTCCGCTCTTGTAGTCGTCGAAGGAGGCGGGACTCTCGAAAGCGTTTTTCCGCATTCCTTCGTAGGCCGTTTCCACGTCGAAGTTGCGGATGCCCTTCACGTAGGCATCGGCCAGAGCCACACCGGAATGGTCGCCGATCATGGCGGCAGTGTAGCTGTTCCAACAGGGGAAGATGGGCATCCAGCCGCCCTCCTTGTACATCTTGACCAGCGACTGCATCATCTCTCCCGACATGGTGGGCGTGATGATGTTGTAGAGCGGCAGGGCCGCCCGGTAGATGTCCCACATGGAGAAGTCGCCGTAGACCTTCGAGCGGAATTCGTCCGAGGGCATGGTTTCCCCCGAGGCGAATTTCGGGTATTGGCCGTTGCAGTCGCTCATCTCCCGCGGCAGGAACGAGGCGCGGTACAAAGCACCGTAGAACTGGTTGACCTTGGCGGTGTCGCGGTGCTCCACGTCGATGGTGTGCAGGCGTTCCAGCCATTGGGTCTGACACCACCACAGGATGTCCTCGAACGACTTCCCTGCCACCTCTTCCTTCCAGTTGGCCAGGGCATTCTCCTTACTGGTAAACGAGCTGGCCATCTGGAACTCCATGGATTGCAACGCCTGGCCGCGGAAGGTGAACCACGCTCCTATCCGTTCCTTGCCGGAAATCTTCTGGCCTTGCACCTTGCCGGTGCTGTCGAACACGCCACAGTCCACCAGTTCATGGGAGCCGTAGTGCAGGACGAAATGTCCGCTGAACCCGGCAGGATCTCCCCACCCCTGATAGATGCGGTGCACGGGGTTGTAGCCATACACTATGTGGCGGACGGTGTCCACCTCGATGTAGCCCTGTCCTTCGTCGCTGTTGGGGTTGACGACCAGATGCACCGTCCCGTCCGCGTCGGGCGTGATGCGCAGCACAGCCGTATGGCTCAGTCCCGTGAGTTCCGCCCGGAGCTGTTCGTCGTTCAGCCGGACACTGTAATAGTGCGGATGGGACACCTCGTCGGCATGGGAGAAACGGGTGGCACGTTCCTCGGGTTGCAGCCTCAGCTTGCCGCCCAGTGCCGCCACGGTGAACGACCCGTAGTCCTGCGTGCAGCCCCCGACAATCCAGTGGCTGTTGCGGAATCCCTGCAGCGTCGTGTCCTTATAGTAATAGGGTGCGATGCACTTCTTCTCCGTGTCCTGCGTCTGCGGTGTCCAGAAATTCTGGCCGTTCGGCACGAGTACGGCAGGCAGGGTCTGTCCGTGTTCCTCACTGCCTTTGCCGAACATCCCGGCTGTCTTGGTGTTGGCCTGCGCCGTGCCCACCATCGTGTTGATGGCGTAGAGCTGGCGGAGGTGTTCCAGTTCGTGGATGCGCTCGTGCATCAGGTCCTTCACGCCCTCCCAGACGTAGGCATGGGCGTCGCCCTCCTCCACCTCGTTGTCGGCAATGTCCAGCTCCACGCCCTGTCCGTTGAGCACGAACTTCACGACGACGGAGTCGGACGTAGCGACCTTTTTCTTGTAGAACAGCATCTGGAGGTTGGCGGCCATCGGCACAATCCTATCCATGAGGTCGATGCCGTTGACCGATGCAATCTCGCCGTCCTTGGCTTCCTCTATCTGGCGGTAGTCGGCCTTGACCATCCGCAGGAGGGACAACAGGCGGTAGAGCGACGTGTCGTGTCCGAAGCGGAGGGTGGCGGAAGGCTGGTCTATGGCCAACGCCCGGTCGGCCTCGGCCTCGATGTTCTGCCACAGGGAGATGGCCGAACGGGCAGGAATCTCTTCGTTGAGGGCATAGTTGCCGTTGCAGATGGTCATCCGCCGGTTGTTGCGGTCGTAGATGGCCCGGCACTCCTCGTCGGTGAACAGGCCGAACAGGGTGCGCTCTATCTCGTGGGGATAGGACTTGAAGTCCAGTCCCACATCCTGGATGGACGAGGCAATGGTGTGCATCTCCCCCATCAGTTTCACGGGGTCGTCCACCTTGGAAATGTCCTTGAAAAGCTGGCGCAGGAAGCGGTCGGGCGACACGCGGGCAGGCACTTGCGTGCGGCGTTCCAAGTCCTGCACCTCGGGGGAAGCGTAGGCAATCCAGTCCATATCGGCGGAGTCGGTCTTCACGTCCAGGTCAAGCTCCGGCTGAAGGAGGCGCAGCCGACCGGTAAAGGCGGCCATGCTCTTCGCGCAACGGTCCACCACGCTGGAACGCGCCTGCACATGATTGCCGGGCGCGAACACCTGCGGGAAGTTCCGGTACATCCGTTCGGCAATGCCCTGATGCTGCCGGACACCGAGCGTGCTCAGCTTGCCGCCGTTCCCTCGGGCGTTCTGCCACACCTTGCCGAGCATCTTCTTCACCTTCTTGCCCAACGGGGTCAGATTGTCCGTATCGTCAAAGTGGCGGTTCACCCACTCGTAGCGGCTGTCGCTGGGCATCCATCGGGATCCGTGCCGCCCGTAGTGGCTGATGTAGAAGGGCGTGTAGCCCTCGGGGGCCTGTGCGAAGCGGTTGTCGCCACTGTAATGGTAGGCATAGTATACGCCGCCCGTCTGCTGACGGGTCTGTGCCGAGGCAGTCCAACTGCCGCAGGCAACGGCCAGTATAATCAGAATCTTTCTCATCGCTGTATCTTCATTTCAAGTCCACCAAATCCCAGTCAATGCCCAACGGACTGCCCTGCATCTTCAGCACCCAAGGCAGCTCCTGCCCGGTGGCAATCTGCATCACCGTGCCGTCCACGTCGGCCTTCACCGTGAGGCTTCCGGCCTCCTGGGCGGTCTGCCGCCACGTGATTCCGTTATAGACGAAAACGCCCTCCTGCTGCAACTGCCGCAGGGCCTGCCGGGAAACGAACAGGAACGTGCCGTTGCAGCGGTAGACGTTCGTGCCCTTCTGCGGACTGTCCCAACAGAAGCCGTCTCCCGTCTCCACCAGCTGTCGGGGAATGAGGTAAACGGACTGGTTGCAGCGCAGGCGCAGCGTGTCGGGGCTGACGGTGTCTATGCCCACCTCCCAGTTGCGGTACTGGCGGTTCAGGACAAACTGGCAGAGGCGCGTGGGCCGGATGGTTTGGAACGCCGCATCCTGCGGCACGCGCTCCTGCACGGCCACCTCCGGCGACGGGGCTTTCGCCTCATGCTTGGGAAGGACGAGCGTGCCGCCCTGCATCAGGTCTTCGTGCGTCAGGAACTTCCGTTCCCATCCCTTGCCGTTGGCCTCCACCTTCAGGTCTTTGCCGTTGGGCAGGTGGAGGGTGTAGCCGGGCACCATCGGTGCGCCCACGACGTAGAGGTTCTGTCCGGCCACAGGATAGAGGCCCAGCATATTGAACACGAGCCACGAGGACATGGCTCCGCTGTCGTCGTTGCCGGGCAGTCCGTCCGGTGTGTCGTCGTAGTTGTCGTGGATGATTTGGTTGATGCGCTCCACGCTCAGGTCGGGGCGGTCTACCCAGTGGTAGAGGTAGGGCGTGAGGAAGCTCGGCTCGTTCGCCACGTTATAGTGCTTGTGGGCGAAGAACGTGGCGAGCCGCCGGATGAACGCCTCCTTGCCGCCGCACGCCGCCACCAGTCCCGGCACATCGTGGGGGATGCTCAGGCTGTACTCGGCGGAGAGGGCTTCGTAGAAGAAGGTGCTCCACCAGGGCAAGTACCACGGAGCCACCTTCGTGTCGGGCTTGTAGGGAATGAGGGGGCGGTAGACCTTCGACTTGCCCCACGGCACGGAGTCGAGCCACCGCCCTTCGGCGTCGCGGGGCATGATGAAGCCGCGCATCCCCTGCCATTCGTAGTCGTTGCGCCACAGGTTCCTCCAGTTGCCCGAACGCTGGAGGTATTTCCGGTAGAGGTCGTCGTGGCCGAGTCCCTTGGCCACCTGGGCGATGCACCAGTCGTCGTAGCTGTACTCCACGGTGCGGTTGCCGGCGCGGTCGATGCCGTAGGGGATGTAGCCCAGGGTGTTGTATTCCTGCAGTCCGCCCCGTCCGTGCTTCTCGTCGGCCACGCTGCCCACGTAGCCGTCGTTGTCGGTGGGCGGCACTTCCGCGTCCTTGACCATGGCCTGCAGGGCCAGTTCGTAGTCGATGCCCTTCATGCCCTTGAGGAAAGCGTCGGCTATCACGATGTCGGCGTTGCTGCCGCCCTGCGTCCGTCCGTTCCAGTTGCCGCTGCGGGCATCGGGCATATAGCCGTCGTGCTTGTAGATGTTGAGGAGGGCGTTGACCATGTCGCGCTGCCGTCCCTCGTCAATCAGGGTGAGCAGGGGCATGGAGGTGCGGTAGGTGTCCCAGATGGCGTAGTAGTCGTCGTAATAGGGTGTGTCGGAGAAGTGCGGGTTTTCCCCCGACTTGTCCACGGGCATCAGCATCGTGTGGTAGATGCCGGTGTAGAACATCCGTTTCTGCTTCTCCGTCCCCGTGATTTCTATCTTGGAGAGTTTCCCGTTCCACGCCTTCCGCAGGCGAGCCAACTGCCCGTCGAATCCGCAGGAAGGGATGTTCTGCTTCGCCTTTTCGATGCTGACGTGCGAGATGCCTATCTTCAGCGCGACCTTCGTCTCCTTGAAGCTCACCGTCAGCCGTTCCTTGGCCTCCCCGGTCTGACAGGTGAAGGGCACGTCGCTCTGCAGATAGAAGAACACGGTGTAGGGGCCGCCGTTGTTCCATCCGCCCCTCACGGTGCTCCATCCCTCTACCGCATACTTCCCCCGGCAGGCCACGTGGGAATCCATATACTGCTGGGCTTCGCGCTTGTCGGGAATCAGGGTGTCGATGCCGAGGAACGTCTTCACGTCCACGAGCAGCTTCCCGGCGTGCTTCTTGCCGTAGTCCAGCCGGTAGAAGGCGCAACGCTCCGAAGCAGTAATCTCCGTCCGGATGCCGTTCTCGTAGGTACAGGCATAATAGCCCAAGGCCATCTCCTCTCCACTACGCTGCTGCACGACGGCGGCAGCGTCCAGAAAGGGTTGGATGAGGATGTTGCCGTACTTCTGTCCGCCTCCCGTCCCGCTGACGTGCATCTGCGAGAAGCCCTTGACAGGTTCGGGCAGCGGTGCCCATCCGGCGTTCGGCATGCTCACGGCATCGGGGCCGGGCTTCGCCATTCCATACGGCATACACGGTCCGGGGAACGTCCTCCCCAGTCCTTCACTTCCTATACGTGGGTCTACATACCGGGTGAAATCGGCCGTTGCAAAGGCCAGCGCACTCACCGCCAGGAGCAGCCCTGTCAAGCACATCTTTCTCATATATTCTTTGTTCTATTCTATCTTCCACTCCAACGTGTTCACTCCATCCTTCAAGGCAAAGTTCAGCCCCACCTTCACCACGGGCTTGTTCTTCATCTTGAAGGCATCGGCGTAGTGTTTGGCCTCAATCTGTGCCAAGGCTTCCTCCGCGCTCTTGTTGAACTTCAGCTCCATCACGTAGATGGTGGTGGCTGTTTCCAGCGTGAGGTCTATCCTACCCTTCGCCGTGTGCGGCTCCACGAGGATGCGGTAGTCGGTGAGCAGGGCAAACATGATGTAGAGCGTCTGCTGCCAATGCCCTTCGTAGTGTGTATTGTCGCAGTAGGGCACCGTCTCCAGAAAGTCGGCGAGCAGCTGCAGCCCCTCCTCCATCTTGTTCTGGCGGATCAATACCGACATTCGGGCTATGGCCGTATTACCCTTCGCCGAGTTGCGGTCAAGGTAATGGGGCAGGAGAGAACCGAACAGCCCCACCCGTATCTCGTTGTTCGGAATTGCCAGTTCGTAGAGCCTGCTGTCCTCGTCATAGTCCTTGATGGTCATGTAGCCGCTCTGGTAGAGCAGCGGCATGATGGTGGTCATGGTCTCCGTGGCCGCATCGAAGTCACTCGCCCCTGCCCACACATTCTCGCCCAGGTCGGTCGGCAGGAAGTCATACTTCCGCATCATGTTGAGGAGGTAGGTGGGCGTACCCGAACCGAACCAGTAGGCATCCAGTTTTTGCTTGGCAAAACAATTCAACAGACTGAACGGATTGTAGACATCGGGCGAGGGCCATGTGAAGTGGTAGCCGTCGTACTGTGCTTTCAGCCGCTCAACGGTTTGTTCCTTCGTGAGCTTCAGTTTGTCTGCCAACAGGTCGATGTCTTCCGACATCTGTGTGAGCATTTCCTCCTCGGTGATGCCGCAGATGCCGGCATACGGCTCGTCCATGGAGATATTGGTGATGTTGTTCAGCTCGCTGAAGATGCTCAACTGCGAGAACTTCGTGATGCCGGTGAGAAAGACGAAGCGGAGCTTGGCCTCGCTATACTTCAGCGGACTGTAGAAGTTGCGCATGATATTGCGGAGAACATCCAACTGCGTATCTTCATGCACCACATCCAGCAGCGGCGCGTCGTACTCGTCGATGAGCACCACCACCTGTTTGCCTGTCTTCTCGTAGGCCGCGTTGATGAGGTCAATGAGACGGTTATTCGCTCCTTTGACCGGTTCCGTAATGCCCCATTTTTTCTCCTCTTCCTGTAAGCGATAGCCCAAATATTCTTCCAGTTGCTCCTTCTCCATGTGCTTTCCTCCGCTCAGGTCGAAGTGGAGTACGGGATATTCCGTCCACTCCTTCTCCAGCTGCTCGATGGCCAAGCCCTCGAAAAGTTCTTTCCTGCCCTCGAAGTAGCTTTGCAGGGTAGATACGAGCAGTGACTTGCCGAAACGGCGTGGCCGCCCGAGGAAGAAATGCTTGCCGCCGCTGTGAGCCATGCGGTAGATGTATTCCGTCTTGTCGATGTAGAGGAGTTGTCTGTTGATAATCTCCTCGAAGGTCTGTATGCCTATCGGGTATAACTTCAGTGCCATAGTCTTTTGGTTCTTCGTTTGCAAAGGTACGAATTAGCGAGCGAAACGCAAAAAGAAAACGCGTTTTCTTTTCCGTTTCCGAGCGTGAGTACCTTCGACGCGCAGCGTCAGAGTAGTGCAAACCAAGCGAAATACAAAATAAAACCGTGGTTTTCTGCTTTTCTGCCTTTGCAACAGAAGCCAGACATATAACGTTATGAAAACGGACGAACTAAAAACCAACAACAAAGCGAAGGTCGTTAATGGCAACGAAAAAGACTCCGGGCACACGATTTCGGTCGAGATGTGATGGAACTATACGTCATCCTGTGATAATGCGTATATTGATGATGCGAGAAATTGCGCAGAGCAAACGCATCAAAATTTCCGGCCTTTAACATATTCTTTATTTTATTGTATATTAACTATTTGTATTTGGTTTTCCCGAAAATATTCCGTATATTGCAAAGAATAATTTAACAACTAAAAGGCGCAAAATGAACATTATTGAGTTATC
>CAVJNH010000029.1:0-27560 GCA_963651005.1 Oscillibacter sp. MSJ-31 | reverse complement strand
CTATAAATATTACTACTAACCTAAAACAATCTATTAACCGAATGTCATTGTCGGAACCTCTTGTTCCTTTTGACGTTGCAAAGTTACGAACTTTTTCCTCTCCATGCAACTGTTTTACAATATTTCACATGAAAAAGTGCCACATTCTTGATATTCGTCAACTCCCTGTGCACGAAAACATCAGGATTTTAGGATTCGTTTACACTTCCCCATCCCGCTGTTCGTCCATCAGCAGGGCGGAGAGCTGCCTCATGCCCTCGCTGGCTCCTGCCTGGATCTGCTGTACCTGCGCTCCGGCACTGACCGGTTTCGGGTCGATGAGGTAGACGGGCACGCCGGGACGCACGAACTGCACGAGTCCGGCGGCAGGATAGACGTTGAGCGAAGTGCCTATGATGATGAAGATGTCGGCCTGACCGGCCTCGTCGGCTGCCCGGGAAATCATCGGGACGGCCTCGCCGAAGAAGACGATGAAGGGTCGCAACAGCGAACCGTCGCCGGCCAGTGTGCCCGGCTCCACCTCACAGTTGTCGGCGGTGAGGAGCTGCTGGTAGTGCGGATCGTCCACGTCGCGGCTGCTGCATACCTTCATGAGTTCGCCGTGGAGGTGGATGACCTTTGAGCTGCCGGCCGCCTCGTGCAGGTTGTCCACATTCTGCGTGACCACCGTCACGTCGTACTTCCGCTCCAGTCCGGCCACCAGCCGGTGACCCTCGTTGGGCTGTGCGCCGAGACATTTCCTGCGCAGCATGTTGTAGAAGTTCGTCACCAGTGTGGGGTTCTGCAACCACCCTTCGTGGGTGGCCACCTGTGCCACGGGATAGTTCTCCCAAAGTCCGTCGGCGTCGCGGAAGGTCTTCAACCCACTCTCCACCGACATCCCTGCTCCTGTCAATACCACAATTTTCTTCATGATGCTTTGTTTTTGTTAATGTGTTGCCGTTAGAGTTGTCCGGCCTCCACCATCAGTACCACGCGTTCCGTGAGGCGGTCGACACCCTCCGGGTCGTATTCCTTCTTCAGACTGGCGCCGAAGGCCCAGGCGAAGGCCTGGTAGAAGCCGGCCCGCACGGGACCGAGGAACGCCTGAATCATGTTGTATGACGTGGAATGGCTCTCGCGGTAGATGAGTTTGATGAGCAGTTTCCCTTGGGAATAGGTCAGCTTCTTCATCTTCGGCTGGTATTCCTTCCAGACACACTTCTCCACGAGCTTCATGTGCGCCTCCCGGGCTTTCTTGTCGGGCAATGTCTCCAGGAACTCCGCCGTCTCCATCATGACGGAACGGGCCTCCTTGGCCAGGGGCAGCACGCGCTTCACGTTGCGCACCAAGCGGTTGAACGCCATCTGTTGCTTCTTGCTGCTGAAGGTGACGGGTGGATAGACATAGACATTGTTCATCTCCATGTACTGGATGCTGTCGCCGCCCTCCAGCACCTTCCCCACCTTGACCGTCGGCATGAAGGTAGGGCCGAACGGGTCGTCGTCGGCCTTGGCCTCGGGCGCAGTGGCAGGCTGTTGGCCGTAGAGGGGCATTGCCGCCAGTACGGTCAGCCACAGGGCCAATGGCCGCCACATTCCGCATTTCATGAATCGTCTCATCATTTGCAAAGGTAGTGCAAACCGAGCGAAATACAAAGAGAAACGAAGTTTTTCTTTTATTTCCGAGGTGCAGCCTACCTTCGACGCGCAGCGTCAAAGGTAGTGCAAACCGCAGGTCGCGCAGCGTCAAAGGTACGAATAAGCGAGGGAAAACTATTTTTCCAGTCTGACCCCTTTTTATTTCCGAGGTGCCCAACCTCCCGATTTCATGTTTCTAGTTAGGAAAAAATATGGCTCTAACTAGAAACCTGATTTTTCCTAACTGGAGAGATATTATCGCCGAGCTTGAAAATATGGCCATTAACAAACTATAAAATTCATGGAGTTTCTCTTGACATATAAAACATTTTCACTACCTTTGCACAAGACTTTTGGTCTGGCAGAAGATATATGGACATTACATCACTGATAGGAGAAGCTACGGCTTACGACAAGAAAGAGGCTCTTGAGGAACGACATCCCAAGAGTTGGCTCAAGAGTGTTTCCGCCTTTGCCAATGGTAACGGAGGTATGCTTGTGTTCGGTATCAGTGATGATGGCGAGGTCGTGGGGCTTGATAATGCGGAGCGTGTCGCGGACGTAATCAGTGAAAGGATAAAGACCTTGATAGACCCTATTCCAGAAACCAACCTGAAATTTAAGGAAGTTGACGGAAAGAAGATAGTGCTGCTCCATGTGGCTGCTGGCCAAGAGACACCTTATTACTATATAGGCGACAAGCAACGTATTGCTTTTACAAGAATAGGCAACGAGTCGGTCACGGCAGACCGCATGAAATTGAAGGCTCTCGTCATGAAAGGTTCGGGACAGACCTACGACACGATGCCCTCGCCATACAAATTTGAAAACTTGGCTTTTACCAAACTCAAAGCAGTCTACTACCAGAAGTTGCAGACCGCTTTTTCCGATTCAGACTTTGTGTCATGGGGCATGATAGACGATGAAGGGAAGGTTACTAATGCAGCTGCGCTCATTGCAGACGACGCTCCTGTGCGCCAGTCGAGGATATTCTGCACCCGATGGAATGGCCTTGACATGACCAATGGCCTTGGCGAGGCATACGACGATGTGGAGCTGAGCGGTTGCGTCATCAATATGCTGCAAGATGCAGTGGCTTTTGTTCGGAACAACTCGCACAAGAAATGGTGGAAGGAGACCGACCATAGGGAAGAACGTCCCGATTATCCGGAACGTGCTGTGGTAGAAGCCATAACGAACGCCATCATCCATCGTGACTATATGGACTTGGGCAGTGAAATCCACGTTGATATGTACGACGACCGCATGGAGATTTATTCTCCGGGAGGAATGTTGGACGGCAAACTGATACAGAATCTCGACCCTCTTCATGTGCCGTCCAAACGCCGTAACCCATTACTGGCAGACTTCTTCAATCGCTTGGACTTGATGGAACGTAGAGGCAGCGGCATGAAGAAAATCGTCAGTGCCTATAAGCAGTATGAACAGATGCCAACATATCGCGCTCCAGAGTTCAGGTCTGATGCAACTGAATTCCATGTGGTTCTCTGGAACTTGAATTATGGGAATGAGGCGGTGAAAGATGACCTTGACGGGACAGGCGTAACAGCACAGTTCACCAATGAGTTCACCAATGAGTTCACCAATGAGTTCACCAATGAGTTCACCAAAGAATATCGGAAAGCTCAAAGGCAGATATACCGCCTTATATCAAGCAACCCCAAGATAACGATAAAAGAAATGGCTGAAAAAATGGGCGTTTCTGAAAGGCAAGCAAAGAAATACATCAAGCGGTTTACAGAAAACGGCTTGTTGAAACGTGAAGGTAGCAACAGAATGGGCCATTGGATAATCGCCGATAAAGATTACGGAAAAATCTTTGAGCAATCAGTTATATAGAAATACTGCATGACTTTGCGGTAAAACCCTTGTCGCGCCTCAGCAGAGGAGAAACGAGTTTTTTGTATTTCGCTCGGTTTACAT
This sequence comes from Oscillibacter sp. MSJ-31, assembly GCA_963651005.1. Lineage (GTDB taxonomy): Bacteria > Bacteroidota > Bacteroidia > Bacteroidales > Bacteroidaceae > Prevotella. The sequence goes on along the minus strand of CAVJNH010000029.1, from coordinate 23,996 downwards.
TACTCTGGTCTGCGGCCGAAGGTACTCACGCTCGGAAAAACTCAAATTTATTTGGTTTTTCGCTCACTTAATCGTACCTTTGTCCCCGTCAAAAACTTAAGGAACCTGTAACAAACGGAGACTACTGATGAAACGAATACGACATCTTCTGGCCATAGCCATCGGCTGTACGCCCATTCAGGCAGCCTATGGCGGTGGCCCTGTTGCTACAGGTATGAGGCATCTTGCGGTATGGACAGGACAGAAGAGCTGATTGTGATGCAACTGAGGGAAGGACGGGAGAATGCGTACAAATTTCTGTATGACTGTCATGTTCCCGTACTCTGCCATATTGCGGAGCAGTATGTCCATGACGCATTTCTGGCCGAGACCATCGTGAGCGACGTCATCTTCCATGTGTGGGAAATCCGTGCTACACTCCACATCCAGACCACCATCCGCAGTTACTTGGCGCAAAGCGTGCGCAACCGTTGTCTGAACTATCTGAATGCACAGGTGCAACAACGGGAACTGGTGCCGGGGAAAGGTAACCTGCCGGACTTGCCGTTCACGGGATACCTTGAGAGTGACGACTGTCCGCTGGGACGTTTGCTGGCAGATGAACTGGAACAGGAAATCATGGCTGCCATCGACCGGCTGCCGGAAGATAGTAGACGGGTGTTCCGCATGAGCCGGTTTGAAGGCAAGAAACAACAGGAGATTTCCCACGAGCTGGACATCTCCGTCAACACCGTGAAATACCACATGAAACGCGCCTTGGCCCTGTTGCAGGAAGACCTCCACAAATATTTCCTTGGACTTTTCTTCATTTTCTTTGGTCTTTGACTACCCCTGCCGTTTGTTTCTTTGTCATACTAGTATAAAAGATATTGATGAAACAAGTAAACGACCATATAGACGATTTAATCATCCAGCAGCTCTGCGGAGAACTGGACGAACGTTCGCTCCAGGAACTGAAGGTCTGGATAGATTGTTCGCCGGAGAACGCCAGATATTTCCAGGAACGGCAGGAAGTCTGGTTCTCTTCGGTGGAATCCCGCCGACTGGAAAAATACCACACGAAGGAAATGTACGAAACATTCCTGCAGCGCGTTGCCGATGCTGACGAAAGCAACGACCGGGGCGGTTTCCTGTACCGGAAGCGGAAGTGGATCGGCTACGCCGCAACACTTCTGGCTGTGGTGACGATGACCTTCTTTGCCTACCACCGGGGCGTGCACCATGTGGAGAACTTCTTTGCCGACATTCAGGTGGAGGCACCGAACGGTTCACGGACTAAAGCTCTCTTGCCGGACGGCACGGTGGTCTGGCTGAATTCCGGTTCCAAGCTCACTTACTCCCAAGGCTACGGCTTGAACGACAGAAAGGTGACCATCAACGGAGAAGGTTACTTTGAGGTGAAGCATAACAAGGACTTGCCGTTCAGCGTCAACTCCAGGGCATTGCAGGTCAATGTGTTGGGAACCAAATTCAATTTCCGGGATTATGCCGAAGACAAGGAGGCAGAGGTGATGCTGGAAGAAGGAAGTGTGAAACTTGACAATTTGGCGGATGCCAACCACTCGCAACTCATGACTCCGGGACAGAAAGTCGTCCTTGACAAGAAAACGGGGGCGATGACCACCACGGCGTGCGACGTAAGCACCATCAGCCAGTGGTCGCAGGGACTGATTGCGTTCAACGATGCCACGTTGGACGAGATTGCGAAGCGCATCGAGCGCAGCTATAACGTGACTGTACACATCCAGGGAGCGTCCATTCAGAAATACCGCTTCAACGGCGATTTCGTGAGACAAGAGCAAAGCCTCAAGGAAGTGCTGGATGCCTTGGCCGCCACCGGCAGACTGCACTATCGCCTACAAGGAAGGACGGTGACCATCTATTGAAAACCCTCACAACTTTTTAACCCAAAAACCTAAACAATGACGATGAAGAATATAAGAGCAGAGCCTAAGACGTGACAGATCCGATGGACAAAGACAAAAAAGCAGAAAGATAGCCTACATCTTCCTGCCCGTTGTGTCCTTTGTTCCCGTGAACGCCACAAAACGTAACCAGAGAGAGGACGATGCAAAGTTACAGCATTATCCTCAGATTGACGACTAACCCAAAATTTTATAACGTTAATTATTATTTATTATGAAACTCAAGAAAGCGATACTATTGTCGTTAGCCCTTTCTGCCAATCTGATATTGTTTGCCCAATCCGTAAACATGAATATCCATCATGTAGCAGTAAAGAAGGCGATGACCATACTGAAACAGCAGAGCGGCTACTCTTTTGTCTATGTGTCTTCTGACCTGGACCTTTCCAGAAAGGTGGACGTGAAGGCAAAAGACCTGACGCAAGCCATAGAACAAATTCTCGCAGGCCAGGACGTGGTCTATGAGATCAAAGGCAAGAACATCGTCTTGTCGCAAAAGGCCGCATCTCCACAGGGGAACAAAGGCAATGCCGCCTCCCAGACACAGAAACGCCACGTGTCCGGCCAAGTACTTGATGCCGCCGGCGAACCCGTCATCGGTGCCACGGTCAAGGAAAAAGGACATTCCAACGGATGTGTGACCGACCTCAACGGCAGCTTCTCTCTCGACATCCTCCCCCAATCCGAATTGGAGATTTCCTACATCGGCTATACCACCCAGACGGTCAAGCCCGCGTTCTCCGAAACCATGACAATCAACATGAAGGAAGACGTGGCCGCCTTGTCTGAAATCGTGGTCGTAGGTTACGGTACCATGAAGAAGTCAGACTTGACCGGCTCTGTGGCCAGTGCCAATTTGAAAGATTTTGAAAACGCTCCAAACACAAATATAGCCCAAGCATTGCAGGGTACCGTGCCGGGACTGAACATCGGTCAAACGACCACCGCCGGCGCAACCCCTGACATTTCCATTCGAGGTGAAAATACGATTTCAGGTAACAGTAGCGTTTTGGTTGTACTGGACGGTATCATCTACACCAGTTCTTTGTCTTCCATCAACCCCAATGACATTGCATCCATCGATGTGTTGAAGGATGCAAGTGCAACGGCAGTCTACGGAGCACAGGCTGCCAACGGCGTGCTCCTGATTACGACGAAAAAGGGCAAGGAAGGAAAAACCAAAATCAATTTCTCTTCTTCTTACACACTTTCCAATCCGACCAAGAATCTTAGGCCGATGAACCGCTCTGAGTATCTTCAGTTTACCAAGGATTTCTGGTACGACAAGGCTTATCTTGGCCCGGATTATACAACCCCTAATCCAGATTTCAATGTGGCCGACTATCTGCCAGACACGCCTATGCTGGACAGTTCACAGGCAGACGGCATCTCTGCAACAGACTACGACTGGTGGGGAGCGGGCACACAGACCGGACACATTTTCGAGAACCGTTTGAGCGCATCGGGCGGAACCAAACACGTGTCTTATCTTCTGTCATACGAGAACACCAACCAATCGGGTTACATCAAGAATGACGACTTCAAACGCAACAGCATCCGCATCAATCTGGATGTCACTCCCAACAACTGGATGAAATTCGGCGTGCAGTCGTTCGCATCCTTCGTCAACCAGGATGGTGCAGAGCCCGGTGTTTGGGCCTTGATAACCCAATGTCCGTTGATGTCGCCTTATGACGAGAACGGGGACATCATACCCTATCCTTTCCAGACCTTGGACGTAAACCCGTTCATGGGTTCCAATGTATCGGACAAGGAACGTCACAACTATTTCTTTGCCAACGTTTATGCAGAAGTCCAACTGCCTGTCAAGGGCTTGACCTACCGCATCAACTACGGTAACAATTACCGCATAGACAATCATTACTACGCCAGCGAATACGGGGCCAGTCTGACGGGTGATGCCTACAAGAGCCACACCGAATACTACGACTATACGGTGGACAACATCCTCAACTACAACGGCGAGTTTGGCAAACACAGCATCGGTGCAACCTTGCTCTATGGTGCAAGCGAAAGAAAGTATGACACATCAAAGGCGGATGCCCAGAATTTCGCCCGCCTCACACTGGGGTACAACGACCTCAGCCTGGGCACCAACCAATACACCACCTCCGGAGCTTGGGATGAAGCCTTGCTCTATCAGATGGGACGCATCAATTACAAATATGACAATCGCTATCTGCTGACGGCCACTGTCCGTCGCGACGGCTATTCCGGCTTTGCGAAAAACAACAAGTTTGCCATTTTCCCGTCTGTCGCTTTAGCGTGGAATGTGAACCAGGAACAGTTCTTCAAGGTAGACTGGATTGACCAGTTGAAAGTAAGGGCCGGTTGGGGCATCAGCGGCAACCAGACTTCCCGTTACAAGTCCTTGTCGAAAGTTACGATGTCTTCCGCCTATGTGTTCGGAGACGGCGGACAGACCCAGATCGGCCAGAAAGTGTCCACCATGTCCAACAGCGACTTGAAATGGGAAAAGACCGAGGGAATCAACTTCGGACTGGACTTTGCCGTTCTCAACAGCCGCATCCATGGTACGTTGGATGTCTATTTCAACACCACCCGCGACCTGCTCTATGATTTGGCCATTCCTACCATTACCGGTTTCAGCACGGTCAGCTCCAATATCGGCAAGCTGCGCAACAAGGGTATAGAGTTTTCCATTACCTCACGCAACATTGTCACCAAGGACTTTGAATGGAGCACGACCTTCAACATCTCTTCCAACTCCAACAAAATCATTTCCCTTACAGGAATGGACAATGACGGCGACGGAAAAGAAGACGACCTGGTGGCCAGCAACCTCTTCATCGGCAAGAGCCTGCAGTCCATCTACAACTATAAGATAGACGGCATTTGGCAGCTCAGCGACGACATTCCCAATGGGTATCATGCCGGAAACTACCGCATCGTAGACACCAATGGAGACGGTGAAATTACGGTGGACGACAGGATTATCCTTGGAAAGAAGACTCCGGCCTATCGTTTTGGCATCCTGAACAACTTCAGATACAAGTCCGTCACCTTGAGTTTCTTCATCAACTCCATTCAAGGTGGTCACAACGGATACTTACAAGCCAATTCCGAGACCCTTACACGAGGTGATGCCAATGCCCGCCGTTGGAACAGAATCAGCGAGCTGGCCATGGATTATTGGTCGCCGAGCAATCCGAATGCCACATACGCCCGTTCTACCCAGGGTGGCAGCATTGGTGGCACACTCTATCAGAACAGGAGCTTCATCCGTTTGCAAGATGTGTCCTTAAGCTATACGCTGCCGAAGACATGGACCAACGCCATTGGCCTTGAAAACCTGAATTTCTTCTTCAGCGGCAAGAACCTGATAACCCTTACCGATTGGAAAGGCTGGGATCCTGAGGCTGGAAGCGGATACTTCGGACGTCCGGTATTGAGAAGTTTTTCGTTTGGACTTAATTTAACGCTTTAAAATGTGACAACTATGAAGAAACTGATATATTCATTAATGATTCTGGGGCTTGTCTCTTGCAATGAAAGCAAGTTTCTGGAGGAAACCCCAAAAGACTTTATGAGTTCGGAGAACTCTTTCCGCACAGAGACGGATTTTGACATGACGGTCAATGACCTGTATAATTTGCTCAGAATAGAATTCTACGGATACGACGAGAGCAAACCGATGGACTATATCTTCGGCACCGACCTGGTGTACGACGGTGAACCTGGCACCAGCAACCGTCATGGCAATATGTTGGCGGCCTATAACCCCACGAGCAGTATTCCCAAACTGCATTGGGACGGCCTATACAAGATTGTGGCGGAAGCCAACACCCTGATTAGCCGTTCTTCGCAGGCCAGTGCACTGAGCGACGAACTGAAAACGAGCTTTGAAGCAAAGGGAAAGTTTTTCCGGGGCATGGCCTACCGTACTTTGGCTTACCTTTACGGAGGCGTTCCTATCGAGTTGAATGAGGTTACGACGCTCAAGAATGATTACGTGCGTGCCACCAAAGAGGAGACACTGGCACAGGCTGAGGCCGATGTCTTGTTTGCTGCGCAGCACTTACCGGATATTGCAACGGTGGAAGACGGTGAGATTTCGGCATCTGCCGCTTACCATCTCCTGTCCGAAATCTATCTTGCCGAGGGGAAGAACCAAGAGGCCGTTGACGCGGCTTCCAAGGTGATAGACAACCCCGCACTGGCACTGATGAAAGACCGTTTCGGTTCCAGGATGACAGAGCCGGGCGATGTCTATTGGGATCTCTTCAGACGCAACAATCAAAACCGCGGAGCTGGCAATACGGAAGGTATCTGGGTGATTCAGTTTGAAACCAACCTCCCCGGCGGCGGCAGTTCCACTGCTGACTTGAAATTGACGGGCAACTATATGCTGGAACGTAATTTCGTGCCGATGGTAAGAGACGTGAAACTGACGGTGGACGGCAAGAAACTCTCTCCGTTCAACTGGCCGATCGGCGATTACACCGGTGGACGCGGCATTGGCTGGGGCATCTCCACTGTCTATTTCTCCAATACAATCTGGGAGGATGACTTCCATGGTGACATCCGTAACTCCAACTACAACTTCGTGCGCAAATTCCCGGTAAACAACAGTTCTTTCAAGGCTGTCACGGGGATTGACACCATCGATGTGGACAATCCACCCGCAGGACTCATCGTGGGACAGGGCAACAGTACTACGGTTCCGGGAAGATACCTTTACGCTTACCAGACCAAGGCCACGACTCCTTTCAATCATCCCACAGAGTTGTATCAGAATGCCGCAACATTGCAACTGAAGAGCATTGCCGGAACCACATACACGGATCAGTATATGTTCCGCCTTTCCGAAACTTATCTGCTCCGGGCTGAGGCTTATCTCAAATTGGGCAATAAGGACAAGGCTGCTGCCGACATCAATGTGGTGAGGACCCGTGCCCATGCCAAGACGGTAGACCCGGCCAAGGTGGACATCGACTATTTGCTGGATGAGCGTATGCGTGAATTGGGCATTGAGGAGAAACGCCGTCTTACCTTGATGCGTATGGGAAAACTCTACGACCGGGTGATGAAATGCAATCCCTATTATGCTGATCCCAAGACGAACGGCGATGGGGTCGGAATGCAAAAGACATACGAGGTGTGGCCGATTCCGCAGTCTGCCATTGAAGCAAACAATGGAGCGGTATTGGAACAGAATCCTGGTTATTAATCTTTTCTTGAAGCATCATGCTGGAGTATACCAGCATGATGCTTCCTGGAACTTTATATTCAATATGACATGATGAAAAAGACGAGTATTATTGCAGGCTTGGCGTGGCTGTCCATCGCTTGCCCTGCTCAGGTACAAGTGAGTGAAAAGGCTTCGCCGCAAGCGTTTCCTATCGTTGCCGACGGACAGTGTGCCACGGTCTATGTTTCCCCGAAGGAGGAACCTTTGGTAAAGAAAGTGGCAGGTATGTTCACCGGTGATGTGGCATTGGTCACCAACGCCAAGTCAGAACCTGTTGTGAAGAACGAGGTGGATGGCGAGCATATCATCGTTGTGGCCACCATCGGGAAAAACAAATGGGTAGACCGACTGATAGCCCAAAAACGTATCGATGTTTCCAAAATCAGGAAGGGTTGGGAGCAATACGTGGTTCAAGTCGTGGAAAAGCCCCAGAAGGGTGTCGCCCAGGCCTTGGTTGTTGTGGGAAGTGACAAGCGCGGCGCGGCCTATGGCTTGCTTTCCGTTTCCGAAAAGATGGGAGTTTCTCCCTATTATTGGTGGGCTGATATGTCCGTACCGCACAAGTCGGCCGTCTATCTCACGGGAAGTGAGGTGTCCAGGCAGCCTTCCATCAAATACCGGGGGTTGTTTATCAACGACGAGGACTGGGGATTGAAGCCCTGGGCTTCCAAGAACTTTGAAAAGGAGCTGGGTGACATCGGCCCCAAGACGTATGCCAAGGTGTGCGAACTGATTCTTCGCCTCAAGGGTAATATGTTGGGGCCGGCCATGCACACCTGCACCGGAGCCTTCTATTCTCACCCCGAGAGCAAGGAGGTCGCAGATTCCTATGGCATCATGATTACGACTTCCCATTGCGAACCGCTGCTGATTAATACGGCCTCCAAGTGGGAGTGGGATGTCGAGCGTGACGGAGATTGGAACTATGCCACCAATGCCAAGGCCGTACAGAAGAAATGGAACGACCGACTGGACATCGCTTCCTGCTATGACAATATCTATACCATGGGGATGCGTGGGTTGCACGATGCTGGATTGAGGGGCGACATCCCTCTGGACCAACAGGTTACCCTTGTCGGGCAAATCATCAAAGACCAACGTGCGATGTTGAAGAAGCACATCGGCAAGAACATCAAGGATATCCCCCAGATTTTCCTGCCTTACAAGGAGGCCATGGATGTGTATGAGCATGGATTGCAGGTTCCGGAGGACATTACGCTCGTGTGGGTGGATGACAACTATGGCTATCTGAAGCGTGTCAGCAATCCGGCAGAGCAAAAACGCAGCGGACACTCCGGTGTGTATTATCACCTCTCCTACCTTGGTGCACCCCATGATTACCTCTGGCTGAACACCACACCTCCGGTGTTGATGTACGAGGAGTTGATGAAGGCTTACCGTACAGGGGCAGACCGTTATTGGCTGCTCAATGTGGGTGACATCAAGCCGATGGAGTTGGGCATGAAGACATTCTTCGACCTGGCATGGAATGTGGACGAATTTGATGTAAAGCGCATCAACTGTCACCAAAGCCAATTCTTGGGCAACCTGTTTGGCAAGGCGTATACTCCACGATTCCAGAGTATACTGGATGAATACTACCGTTTGGCCTGGAGCCGCAAACCGGAGTTCATGGGTTGGGAGCGCGAATGGGATTCAAAAGAATATACCGGACTGAAAGATACGGAATATTCTTTCCAGAACTACGGCGAAGCCCAGACGCGTCTTCGCGACTATGAAAAGATTTCCAATGAGGTCCGGACGCTGTTGCATGAACTTCCCGCATCACAGCGCACCGCTTTCTTCGAAATGGTGGCCTTCCCCGTCATGGCCTCTTCCCAGATGAACCGTAAGTTTCTGATGGCTCAGCTCAATCATGAACAGTTCAAACTCGGCCACATGGAGGCCGCCAACTGGGCTGCCCGTCAATCCCGGCAGGCTTTTGACAGCATCGCTGCCTTAAACAGGGAATACAACACCCTGTTGGGTGGAAAATGGGATGGCATGATGGACTTGGCACCCGGTTGGTGCGCCCTCTACCAGAATATGCCGGAAGTCAACTACACCGACGGAGTGGGCGAGACACCGGTTGACCTCTCCGTGAAACCGGAAGACTTGAATGGTTGCTACGTGGTCAATTTGGAAAACTACAGCAATAAGGTGGAAAAGGACGGCAACAAAATCAGCCTTGTGGAAGGTATCGGATATGATTGGAAAGCGGTTCAGTTGGGAATCCCGTCAGACCATACGGCCGATGCCTCAAACGCCGATGGCGACAGAATCGAATATACGCTGCCGGCAATAGATGCCGATCAGGTCACCGTCACCCTCTATGCCGTTCCGTTCTTCCCCATCTACAAGGGAAAGACCACCAAGATTGGCATTGCTGTCGATGGAGGTCAGCCGCAAGTGTTCGACAACAAGTTTAAGGAATATGGATTGTCTTGGAAGAATCAGGTGTTGAGGAATGCCGCTGTCGCCCACCTCACATTCAATATCGACAAATCCAAGTCTACTCATCGGTTGTCCCTTATCTGTGGCGATTCTGGCATGATGGTCCAGAAGGTCGTCGTAGATTGGGGCGGCCTCAAAAAGTCCTATCTGGGTCCGGTAGCAGTAAAATAAAAGACAATAAAAATATGATACCATTCAATCATAAGAAAGGCCAAGTTCTGCTGCTCTTGTTCTGGGCAGCCTGCCTGTCTATTCATGCGCAATGGAAGATGCAGGGCAATGGTATTAAAACCCCGTGGGCCATGCAGGTGTCGCCCCAAAACATTTCCAAGGAATATCCTCGTCCAATCTTGCAACGCAAGGAATGGAAGAGCTTGGATGGATTGTGGGATTATGCCATTCGCAAGCGCGGAGAAGAGACCGTACGGGCATTTGACGGTCAGATTCTCGTTCCGTTTGCAGTGGAGTCAAGTCTGTCGGGAGTGATGAAAACGGTGGGCAAGAATCAGGTGCTTCTCTACCAACGCACTTTTGACGTGCCGAAGAGGTGGACAGGAAAGCATATCTTGTTGCACTTCGGTGCGGTGGATTGGCTTGCCGAAGTCTATCTTAACGACATTAAAATCGGTGAACACAAAGGTGGATTCGCCGGGTTCTCCTTCGACATTACGCCCTATATGAATCGGAGAGGCAGCCAGAAGTTGTCGCTGCGTGTATGGGACCCTACAACCGATGGTTATCAACCTGTTGGAAAACAGAGTGCCAACCCGAACGGCATCTGGTACACCCCGGTTACGGGAATCTGGCAGACCGTATGGTTGGAACCGGTCTCTGAACAGTATGTCACGGCCATCCGCACTACGAGCGACATCGACAACAACCGTTTGAACATTGCCGTGCAGACGGAAAAAGCCCGGGGGGTTGTGGAAGTGTCCCTCTTGGAGGGAAACAAGGTGATTGCAACCAAGAAATCGGCCGCAGGACAAAGCATCGACTTCCAAATGGATGCCCCCAAACTGTGGTCTCCGGAATCTCCTTATCTGTATGACTTGAAAATCCGCTTGTTGGACCAAGGGCAAGTGGTGGATGAACTGACCAGTTATGCTGCCATGCGTAAGATTTCCACCCGAAGGGATGCACGCGGCATCATGCGTATTCAGCTGAACAATAAGGATCTTTTTCAGTTTGGCCCATTGGACCAAGGTTATTGGCCTGATGGACTCTACACCGCTCCTTGTGACGAGGCGCTCAAGTATGACATCGAACTGACAAAGAGGCTGGGGTTCAATATGATCCGTAAACACATGAAGGTGGAACCTGCCCGCTGGTATTCCTGGTGCGACAAACTCGGAATCTTGGTTTGGCAAGACATGCCGTCAGGCGATAAGTCGCCACAATGGCAGGCTCACCAATACTTCGACGGTGCAGAAATACATCGCTCGGCACAATCGGAAGCCAATTTCCGGCAGGAGTGGAAGGAGATAATGGATGAATTGCAGCCTTATCCTTCTATTGTGACATGGACTCCATTCAACGAGGCTTGGGGGCAGTTCAAGTCCACAGAGATTGCAGCATGGACAAAACAGTATGATTTCACCCGTTTGGTCAATCCTGCCAGTGGCGGCAATCATTATTTGTCCGGTGATATGCTCGACCTCCACAACTATCCTGAACCGAAATTATACCTTTACGATGCCAATCGTCCTACGGTATTGGGTGAGTATGGTGGATTGGGACTTCCCGTCAAAGGGCATCTCTGGCAAGACCAGAAGAATTGGGGGTATGTTGAATTCAAAAATTCAAAAGAGGTGACAGACCGTTACCTGCAATACGCCCAACAACTCTGTGACCTCGTGAAGTCCGGTTTCTCTGCTGCAGTGTATACACAGACAACAGACGTAGAAGGTGAAGTCAACGGATTGGTCACCTATGACCGTAAGGTGCTGAAGGTGGATGAGGATCGGGTAAGAAAGGCCAATCGAACAGTCTGCCTGATTCTTGACGACAACAAATGAAGAACAGATTTCTCGCGCGTCAAAGTTGACGGTATCGGGAAATGAGGTTAAGATGGTCTCTTTCAAAGGCTATCTGCTGAAAGCAAGAGGGTGTGTCAAAACTGGCACACCCTCACTTGCCCATGCCAGTACCGATTTTCGGAAAACATGGAATCCAGTTTTGCGACATACCGGTCTCTTCCTCCCATGCACTCCATCAGGCCATAGACATCGTGCGGAACATACCACGAGTAATGGCAAGGATACCCTTCCGTAATGAAAGAGCAACTGCGGAAGGCATTGGCACTATCGGGAAATGTTCCGTCAGCATGGCGTCCTTGTGCATATCCTGTACGTGGGTCTATGACGTTCTTGTAATTCTTCGACCGTTGTAGAAGGATGTCCCGGTCCTCTTGCCGGCCGAGGGCGTTTGCCAGCTGAGCCAAGGCATAATCATCGTATGCATATTCCAAGGTGCGCGAAACCTGTTCTTCCTTGTGGAAGGCTTCGGAAACGGAATCTTGTCTTTTGTAGTCACTTCTGATGATGCCCTTCTCGGCATCAACGGCGATGGAGCCTTGACCTTCATTTCATTTTACGCAGGTCGTTAGTTCTGGTGGGAAGTTTCCGGTACAAACACTGTTGCGGAGGACTATCTGCGAAGTCCGCTTGGACAGCGGCAGGCACAGGTCGTCGATGGTCACCAGCTTGGCATCGTCCAGCACAAAGGCGGGGCGGAAGTCGGAGTCGGCCAGATTCAGGCGCACGTTGCGGAAGGTGACATGCTTTGCGTGGCGGATGTAGAAGCCCCAGGCAGGCAACTCTCCGAACATGCTGAACTCCGGATATTTCTCTACGTTCTCCGGCACGTCGCCCAACCGCCAGAGGGGCATATACGCCATGCCCTTCGTGGCGCGTCCGGGATGGGTGACCGTGATGTTCTCCAGTACGACATTCTCGATGTCATTGCCCGGAATACCGCAGATGGACGAGGGGTGTATGTTGTGGAAATAGTCCACTTCCGGACCGCGCAGGTCATAATCGATGTCCGGCCTTCCGAAGGGTACTTGTACGGAGATGTTGGCCAGACGCACGTTCTTCACGCTTCCCTTGCGGTCGCCTCCGCGCTGGCCGAGCCGGAGGAATATGGCATTCCCCGTATTGACCGCCGTGAGACCGTCCACCTGGACATCGTTGATTTCCCCGCCGTCCACACTCTCAATGGCGATGGCTGAACGGAAGGTGTCGAAAATGCGGATGTTGCGGATGTCTATGTGGCAGAAACCGCCGTAGGAAGCCGTTCCGAACTTGATGGCACTGGCACTGCTCCGGATTTCGCAGTCGCGGATGGAGATATGCTCGTTGCGGCGGTCCGGATGGTACGACTTCAGGCAGATGCCGTCGTCGGCACTGTCCACGTAGCATCCCGAAACGGTCACGTGCTGACAGTCCGTAATGTCAATGCCGTCGTTGTTCCAATAGGCGCGGTTGAGGATGTTCACATCCGTAATCTCCACATGGCTGCACGCGTTCAGCGAGAGTCCCCAGTTCGAGCTGTTCTTCAGGCAGACGGAGTCCACCCGGATGCCTTGCGTGTTGTAAAGATAGAAGAGCGTCGGACGCACCAATTCGCTCGGACGCTGCCGCCGTGTGTTGTAGTGCTGGTCGACATGAGCGCCGCAGTGGTGGAGGCTGTCCGCATGGAGTGCAAGCTCCAGCCCCTGTCCGTCGATGGTCCCGGTGCCTGTGACGGCGATGTCCTTGGCCCCGTTGGAGGCAATCAGTGCGAGATGCGCATTGTCGTGGAGTTCGTCTCCGGCAGCACTGGACATGACGTTGTAATAGTCGAGGGGCGACGTGCTGCCAAGGATGGTGGCCTCCTTTTCCAGATGGATTTCAACACCCGATTGGAGCAGTATCTCGCCCGTCAGATACCGCCCCGGAGTCAGGACAATCCGTCCGCCTCCGGCTTTACTGACGCGGTCAATCAGTTGCTGGAAGGCTGTCGTGTTGAGGGTCTTCCCGTCTCCGACGATACGGTAGTCTGTTGCGATATAGTCACGGCCATAGGCTGCCTGAATGAACAGGCAGCCTACGGCTATAAGAAGAAGATGTATTCGTTTCATCAGTAATATCTGTTTGTTATTCATCATATCCGGGGTTCTGTTCCAGAGAATAATTGGTGCGCTGCCGCTCGATCAGAGGAATGGGGCGAATCTTGTAGTTCGTGTTCATGCCGGACACGCCGTTGGCCTGGTTCAACTGAACAAACTCGTTGTACTTATAGGCACGCTCGAATAGTTTGTCGGTTCTTTTCAAGTCCATCCATCGGTTGGATTCTCCAAAGAGTTCCCTTCCTGACTCGTCAAGGATGACATCAAGGTCAATGTTGGTCAGCTCGGTTGCACCGACACGCTTGCGGATGTCGTTTACTTGCCGGAGTGCGGAAGAGTTGTCGCCAGACTTGAGATAAGCCTCCGCAAGGAGCAGTTTGGTCTCCGCTGTACGGAAGATATAGATTTCACGTGCGCCATAAGGATCTTCGCCGTCGCTGATGCTTCCGGAATAGACTCCCTGCTCTGCAATGTACGGGTCATAGAATTTGTAGACCAGAGGCCAGGCACAGTTCATATTGCCGGCAGCAAACTGAGTATGATACTCCTCGGGGTTGACAATGAGGTAAACGGTAGGATGCTCGTTCATGTAGGCCATTTTCTCCTCATCGGTCATCTTGGTTCGTGGGAAGTAGATGATTTCATCTCCCGTGGTGAACGTGACGGTTTGGCCTGTCACTGCATTTTCGGTCGTTCCTGATGTTCCTGCGAGGATGTGGCGTTTCAGGAAGGTCTCGCTGGCACGCTCGTCGTTCTCTTCAAAACTGTTGAACCATGACAATGTGGGTTGAAAGGCATAGTCGTTCCGGTAATAAGGTGCGCCACGGTGCGTATTCCCCGGGAACATGTAGACATTGAAGTGGAAATGCTGGTAGAGACCGCTGCTGATACTCCGTTCACTGCTTGTGGTATAGTCCCAAAGGTTGTTTGTTCCTTTGCCGAACCGGACTGCAAAGATAATCTCACTGTTCGTCTCATTATAGCTGCCACCTTCCTGTGCATTGAAAAGCTCGTCCCAACTGCCGACCATAGGATGCAGATTAATGACATCTTTGAAGTAGCTGATGGCATCGGTGACATCGCTTGACCCTGCAAAACTCTTGTAGCTGCGGGTAAGCAGGACCTTGCCCAGAAGATGCTCTGCAAAAGCCCGGTCAACACGGCCGAAGTCATTGGCCGACAGAGAGGCCGGAAGTGTATTGACAGCCGTCTTGATGTCGCTGACAATCTGATTGTAGACTTCTTCCTCCGTGTTGCGTGTAAACTCGTAGGTGGGCGTCTCCGATTCCTCAAGAACCAACGGCACACCGCCAAAAGTCTCGACAAGGTTGAAATAACAATAGGAGCGCAATGCCAGCAATTCCGCTGTTCTCAGTGCCTTTTTACTTTCGTTCAAGCTGAGCTTTTCACCGCGTGTCATTGCAGTATTGCATTTGTTGATGACATCATAGTTCGCACACCAGAAATCATAGAATGCACCTTCCGACGAACTGACGTAATAGTAGTCCTGAATACCGTTCTGGCCGTTGACCAGATCCTGGGTGGAATAGTTGTCAGTACCATACCACATACAGTTTGTCTTCTGGCATAAAGGACGCATATACACATAGGCGGCATTCACCAGTTCCTCATACTGTGCCTCACCTGTTATATAGTTCTTGTCTGTCACAGCAGAATAGTTCGTTTCATCCAAGCTACAGGATGTCAACAACAACGCGCTGCAGAGGGCAGCTATCTTTATGTTTGTCAATTTCATGATTCAGTTCCTTCTTGGTTAGAATGTTAAGTTTAATCCGAGTTCCCACGATTTGGTCATAAAGTACATGGTATCCGTTCCGTTGCTGGCTGCTTCAGGGTCCAGTCCCTTATAGTCCGTGAAGACAAAAGGATTCTGGCACGATACGTATGCATGAAGTTTGCTCAGACCCATTTTGCGGATGAAATTCTTGGGCGCATTATAGCCGAGCGTGATATAGCCCACCTTCACGAAGGAGGTCTTCTGCCAGAGCAAGGCGGTTATCTCGCCCGGATTGCTCAGTCCCGGCCGGCACCATTCGATGTCATCGTCGTTCTGATTCGCTTCTGACCAGTATTTCAGGTTCATGTGTGCGAACAAGTTGTTGTCGTCACGGGCTGTCGTCCAGTGGAACTGGGAATAGCTCCATTGTCCCTGACGGGTATAGACGTTGACAGCCAGACTCCAGTCCTTGTAGGAGAAGGTGTTCGTCAGACCGCCTGTCCATTTCGGATAGCGGGAGCCAAGGAATACCTTGTCAGCCGTTGTCGTGGTCCAGTCGCCGCTGTACCCGTCCGTCTCGTACACTTTGACCGAACCGGGGGCAAGGCCAAGGGAAAGGGCACGGTCGTAGCCCTCGTCGCCCTGTTTCCAGTAACCGACTTTCTTGTAATTCCACACCACGCCTACGGACTGTCCTACGAACCATTCGTTTGCCTCGTCCCGTGTGGCTCCTCCGGCCAGCTCCTTGATTTCATTATGGTTGGCGGTGAAGTTGATATTCATGTTCCAGCTAAAGTCCTTTGTGCGGACAGGTGTAAGGTTCAGACCGATTTCCACACCGTTGTTGTCGACGACTCCCACATTGTCCATGACCGAAGAGTAGCCCGTCATTTCCGAGAGCACACGGTTCATCAGGATGTTGTCTGTCCGGCGGCGATAATAGTCAATCGTTCCGTTGATACGGCCTTTGAAGAAAGAGAAATCAAGACCGAAGTTCCATTCTTTTGTAGTCTCCCAAGAGAGCAGGGAATTGGCCAGGTTCTTGATGACACTTGCCGTGGCACTTGAACCGAAGTTGTAGCTGTAGTTAATGATATTCGATTGAGTGGAGTACGGCTCTACATTATGGTTGTTGCCAGACATACCGTAGCTGACTCTCAGCTTCAGATTGTCCACCCAAGAATATTTCTTCATGAACTCTTCTTCCACGATTCTCCATCCGAAGGCCGCAGACGGGAAAAATTTCCAGCGGTGGCCTGCCGCAAGGCGGGAAGATCCGTCGTACCGTCCCGTAGCCGTAATCAGATAGCGTCCCTTATAGGAATAGTTGGCACGTGCGAAGTATGAGAACCACTGGTCCTGGATATATTCGGAACCTACGACATTAGACAGCGATTTGTTGGCTGCTGCTGCAAGGTTGTACCACTTGTACAGGTCTGTGGCAAAGTTCTTCACCTTTGTAGAAATCGCGTCTTCCTTTGATTTCACCCACTCTGAACCGACCAACAGACCCAAGTTATGGTCACCCAAGGTCTTGTCTAAATTGAGGGTATTGGTCCACGTGTATTTGAGTGAGTTGGCAGATTTCGTCTCTGCCGTTGCATTGGCCTGGTTTCCCTTGCCGTTCTTCGACTGTGCCCCGTAATACATACCATATCTGTCAAAATAGGCATCCGGGGAGAATTGGGTCTTGAAGGTAATCCAGTCGGTCGGCTTTAGCTGCAGGTAAAAATTGCCGAAAGTGTGCAGAGCCAACGTCTCGGTCGTATTGTTCTTGACCTCTACAAGAGGATTGGAAACGTTGGAGAGGCCGTCGTCCGGGAAGGTGCGCAGGCTTCCGTCTTCATTGTACATATCCGTAAGGGGATTCAGACGATAGGCCTGACGGATGGTTTCCGGACTGGTCTTCGTATCGGTGTAAGCGGTGTAGATGCTCATTCCAATCTTGAGCTTGCTGTTGATTTCCTTGTCCACCGATGTGCTGAAATTGTATCTTTTGTAATTGTCTGTTCCCGTGATACCGGCTTCGTCTGTATAGCCTACACCGAAAGAATAGACCAGCCCCTTGGAACTTCCGTAGACACGGAGAGCATGGTTGTGGGAAACGGCCGTCTGCAAAAGGGCATCCACCCAATCGACACTTTTACCTTCCAGATAGTTGTTGTAGGCCTGGGTGGTGAGGGCCTGCTCGTAGCTGGCGCGCTTTCCGTTGTAAGTGTAGTCTTTCCAGTTGTTGCCCATATAGCGCTCCACCTTGTAGTCGGCATACTGGGAACCGTTGAGCATTTCCGGAAGGTGGGTGGCGGAAGTGAAACTTACGAATCCGTTGTATTCCACATTGGTCTTGTCCTTGACCGCTGTCCCTTTCTTCGTTGTCACGATGACAACGCCATTGGCTCCACGCGACCCATAGATGGCCGTAGAGGAGGCATCCTTGAGAACGTCAATGCGCTCAATATCGTCTGGGGCAATGTCGTCCATGTTGTCCATCATCATGCCGTCAATCACGTAAAGCGGTGAGTTGATGCCGTTGGCATTTCCCGTTCCGCTGTTGGCGATGGTGTTTTGTCCACGGACCATGATGTTGAAGCCGGAACCGGGGTTGTTGCCGTTACGGGTGATGTCAACACCGGCAATGGTTCCTTGGAGGGCGGCTGCCGCACTCTGCTTGTGGGAGTCGACAATCTTTTCGGAGGTAACGGAAGTCAGGGAGCCGGTGAAGTCGCTCTTCTTGCTGACACCATAGCCCACCACGACCACCTCATCCAGCAGGAGGTCGTCTTCCTTCATGGTAATGGCCAGACGCGACTTGCCGGAAGTGGAAAAGTTCATCGTCTGAAAGCCGACATACGAGATTTCCAGGACGGCTTCGTCTGACACGTTGCTCAAGGTAAAGTTACCGTCGAAGTCGGTCACTGTTGCATTCTTTGTACCGTTCTCCTTGATGGTGGCACCGATGATGGGCTCGCCATTGGAGTCCACGATAACGCCCGTGACGGTTTTCTTGCCACTGCTTGGCTTGCTGCTTTTGCTCTCTTGTTGGCGGGAAATGACAATGTTCTTTCCCTTGATTTCGTACACCACCTTCTGGTTTTTCAGAATTTGTCCGATGGCCTGATGCAGGTTTTTCGCATCGACACTGACCGTTTTCTCGGTGTTGATGTCTCCACCCTCATATGCGAAAGAGTAGCCGCTCTTTTGCTTCAGCACGGTCATGGCTTGCTTCACCGTGACGTTGTTCAGTTTCAATTGCAAAGCTTGTGCAAAGGTTCCGGCACAGAACATGACCATCAAGGCAATTGCAAATAATTTCTTGTTGTTCATTACTAATTGTTAAATAGGTTGTTTTAGATTTTGATTTTGTTGTGCATGTTGAAGAAATTGCCTAACTTTGCAGTCTCCACAGACACATTCTTCGTTGGATTGTTGGAGGAGTCCGGACAGAGAGACCTCGCACGTCTTTCTGTCTTTTTCCTTTTCAGTTTGAAACTGCTCTGATTGTGTTCATAGTCTTTCAGTTTTTTGTGGTTAGTGATGTTAATATAGGGTTATACGATGCCCTTCCATCTTGTACTTGATTTTGTGTGTGGCAGAAAGCACGTCCAGCACCTCGCCGACACTCTGTTCTTGGCGGACAAAACTGCCGTAGAAATGCAGGTCAAGCAGTGCCCGGTTTTTGACGATAATCTCCACATCGTAGCTGCGCTCCAGGTCTTTCACGATTTCCGTCAGCGGCTCGCCGTTGAAGATGAGATAACCACGGATCCATTTGACGGTATGGGCCACCTCGTAGTTCTCCACATTGATTCTGCCGGTTTTCTTCTCCACCACTGCACGCTGGTCAGGCTTCAGGTAAACCGTCTCGCTGTTGGAATGGGTCATGTCCAAAGCCACCCGGCCTTCGGCCAATGAAACGATGGCATCGGCATCGGTAGGATAGTCGCGGAAATTGAACTTTGTGCCAAGCACGCTTACCCGCACATCCTCCGACTCGACGCAGAACGGCAACTGTTCGTTGTGCGCCACCTCGAAGTAGCCCTCGCCCACCAGCAGAACCGACCTGTTGATGGAACTGAACCCTTGTGAGTAGGAAATCTTCGAGCCGGCGTTGAGCCACACCTTCGTGCCGTCGGGCAGTGTCATCTGGGTGCGGGAGCCTTGCGGAGCCTCGACCACAATGTCGCCAAAGGTTGACTTTACATCGCGTTGGCCGCCCTTGAACGAGAAGTAGCCCACGGCCACGACAGCGGCCACGGCTGCCGCGTAGCGCAGCCAGCCAATCCGGTGCTTCGCGGTCTTCGACTGTCGGCTTTCGGCCACCCGTTTCCGGAAAGCGGCGTAGGCTGCTTCCTTGTCGTATTTGGCCAACTCCTCTTCGCTGACGGCAGAGAACCAAATCTCCTCTTCGACATGTCCTTTGTTGTCTGTCATTTTGCTTGCTTGTTATTGGTCTGACGATAAAAAAAGTTCTGAGGGTAGTCAGAACTCCATATTTTTTCAAAAAAGTTCATTCCATCTGCTCCAAGAGCACCATCATCGCGGCAGTCAAGTACTTGCCCAGATCCTTGCGAAGCAGCACCAAAGCCCGTTTGATGTGGTACTTCACCGTGTTTACCGAAATGTTGAACGCCACAGCGATTTCCTCATATTTCTTGTCCTCGAAGCGGCTCAGCAGGAACACGCGACGACATTCCTCCGGCAACCGTTTGACAGCATTTATAATTTCGTTTTCCAGTTCCTTTTCGAGCAATCGCCCAAGGGGATAGTCATCTCCTTTTACATGGTCAAGCACAGGAAAGTCCTGCATCCCTGTCACCTCCCGTTGGCACTGCTGCGATTTCAGGTAGTCCAGGCACCGGTGCTTCACACCAGCCATCAGATAGCTGCGGATACTGGTCTTGATTTCCAGATGCTCACGGTCTTCCCACAGATGGAAGATGAGGTCGCCCACGACGGTTTCGGCCAGAAAAGTGTCATGGACATACTGCTTCGCAATATGGCAGAGCATGGGGTAATGACAGTCATATAGGAATTTGTACGCATTCTCCCGTCCTTCCCTCAGTTGCATCACTATCAGCTCTTCAGTCCTGTCCATACCGCACAATGCCTCATACCTGTAGCAACAGAGTCACGGCCATAGGCTGCCTGAACGGGCATACAGCCGATGGCTATGGCCAGAAGATGTCGTATACGTTTCATCAGTAGTCTCCGTTTGTTACAGGTTTCTTATGTTGTTGACGGGGACAAAGGTAGTGCAAACCGAGCGAAATACAAAGAAAAACTCGTTTTTTCTTTTATTTCCAAGGTGCAGCCTACCTTCGGCCGCAGGCCAGAGGTAGTGCAAACCGAGCGAAATACCAATAACCCCGTGTGCCATGAATCGGCATTCTATAGGTCAAGCAACCATTTCCATACAGGCATCACTTCTATGTTCACCCCTTTTACTTCTACCTTTTCTTCCAACTCATGCGTCAGAATGATGAAGCGTCGGCAGTCCAAGACCTTTGCCAGTTTGACGAGGGCGGCCGATTCCCTTTCCCAAGTCTCGGCAGTCTTCTTTGGGTCGTAGCTTACTTGGATGGCTGTGGCTGCGTCTGGTATGTAAAAATCCACCTCCACATTTTTGTTGTAGAAAAACACTTGTTCATCCAATCCGTATCTGCGGAGTAGCTCCATTGCAACCACATTCTCCAATAGAGAGGTGTCAACGTCCATGGCAAGTATACTGATGATGCCGTTGTCTACAAAATAGTATTTGGGACTGGTCTCGCGTAGTGTGAGATGGTCTGCAATGTTCTTGACGGGATAAACCAAGAAGGCATCTTTGGAGTATTCCAGGTAATTGATTAGTGTCGGTTTGCTGAGCTTGGCTCCAGTGGACGCTATGATATTGGCAAGACGTGTGAAAGAAATCGGTTGTTTCACGCTTTCTGCCAATTTTCGGAAGAGTATGCGAAGCGAAAACTGATTTTCGATTTTATGGCGTGAGGCAATGTCGCCAAGGTAAATCTTTTGATATACACTATTGATATAGTCTCTCTTTGATGTGAGCTTTGCCCCCTCAGGAAAACCTCCAAAGCGGTAATAGTTTTCAAAGTATCGCTGTACTTCCGCTCTTCCCGAAGTGGTGGCCATGGTGTTTGGATCAAAAGATACCTCGTTAGCCGAGAGAAATTCAGAGAAACTATACGGCATGATATGTTTGGTGATATACCGACCTCCCAAAGTTGTCGACACATCACTGCCAAGCATCTTGGCGTTGCTACCAGTGATGTATACCCGGTATTTGTTGTCAGCCAAGCGGCGTGCAAATTTATCCCAACCCTCAATGTTTTGTATCTCGTCAAGAAAGAGGATGGGGCGCTCGGTTGACATCATGCCATGAACCTCAAGGATGAGATTGAGTTCCTGAGCAGTCATCCCTATCAATCGTTCATCCTCAAAATTGATGTAGAGCATGGAGTCCCAGGTGATACCTCGTTTTAGATATTGTTGGATCTGCTGATAAAGCATGAAGGATTTTCCAGCTCGTCTCACGCCTATGAGTACATAGTTGGCAAAATCTTCCATTTGGAATTTTCTTGGAACAATATGCTGTTTTTCAACCTCTTTTCTGTTCTCCAAGAGTATTTCTCTGATCACTTCTTTTTGTATCATAACCACAACATTGTTTAATAGACTTTACAAAAATACAATGATTTTGTTAAGTTGATTAAACAATATGCTACTTTTAACACAAAATTAGGGTGAATTCAATAATTTAGCCCCTAATAATTGTTGAAATCAATATGGCAAAGCAGAATCAATCCGAGATATTATTTTTTCAAAGAAATCTGTCGTTCAGTTATTGCAAAAATGTCGCAGGGTTGGCGGTCTCCAACAAATGAAATTCGTATATTTGCAAAATAGCCGTTTTAAGGCTCAAATTTCGACTTTCTATGAGAATAGTGATACAACGTGTGCGCGAAGCCTCCGTGGCTATCAGCGGCAAGATAAAAGCGTCTGTGGGCGCCGGCATGATGATCCTTGTCGGCGTGGAGCACGACGACACTCCCGACGACGTGGATTGGCTGGTGAAGAAGACCGTCAATCTGCGCATCTTCAACGACGCCGACGGCGTGATGAACCGCTCCATCCTCGATGCCGGCGGCGAAATCCTCGTGGTGAGCCAGTTCACCCTTCATGCCTCCACGCGTAAGGGCAACCGCCCCTCCTACATCCGCGCAGCGCGTCCCGAGACGGCTGTGCCGCTCTACCGCGCTTTCATCGACGGGCTCAACGCCCACCTGCCTAAGGCGTGCGGCGAAGGCGAGTTTGGCGCCGACATGCAGGTGTCGCTCGTCAACGACGGCCCTGTGACCATCATCATCGACTCTCACCTCAAGGAATGACCCTATGACTATCGAAGAAGCGCAACAAACCGTCGACCGCTGGATTCGCACCTATGGCGTGCGCTATTTCAGCGAACTCACCAATATGGCTGTCCTCACCGAGGAAGTGGGCGAGGTGGCGAGGATTATGGCACGCCGCTACGGCGACCAGTCGTTTAAGGCTGGCGAAGACCCCGATGCCCTTGCCGACGAACTCGCCGATGTGATGTGGGTGCTCATCTGCATCGCCAACCAAACGGGCGTGGACCTCACCGAGGCGTTCAAGAAAAACCTCGAGAAGAAGACCTCGCGCGACAGCACGCGACATCTCGACAATCCGAAATTATCCAAATAAAAAAATAAAATCACAATGCAAGAAAACAATCAAGACCGTTACCTCCAAGTGCTCAACGAGAGCAAGGTGACAACCGACGACAACTTCGTCGCAACCGACGTGAAGGCTATCCTCGACAAACATTTCGACGAAAACAACAACGTGGAAGTCTAC
This sequence comes from Oscillibacter sp. MSJ-31, assembly GCA_963651005.1. Taxonomy (GTDB): domain Bacteria; phylum Bacteroidota; class Bacteroidia; order Bacteroidales; family Bacteroidaceae; genus Prevotella. Next base: position 660 of record CAVJNH010000029.1, on the reverse strand, counting down.
AAGCAGTGCTTCAACTCCATCGACCTCACCACGCTCAACTCCACCGACACCGTTTCGTCGGTGACTAAATTCGTGGGTCGCGTAAACGATTTCGAAACCGAATATCCTGAACTCCCTAACGTGGCTGCCATCTGCGTTTATCCGAATTTCGCCATGGTGGTGAGCGGCGCGCTTGAGGTTACGGGCGTGCAGAAGGCCGTTGTAGCCGGCTCATTCCCTTCGTCGCAGACCTTCGTGGAGGTCAAGACTGCAGAGACTGCCCTCGCCGTTGCCGACGGTGCTACGGAGGTCGACATCGTGTTCAATATGGGTCTCTACTACGACGGACTCTATGAGGAACTCGCCGACGAGATTGCCGAAATCAAGCACGCAGCGCGCGACGCACGCCTCAAGGTAATCCTCGAGACTGGTGCTCTCAAGACGGCTCTCGACATCCGCAATGCTGCCATCCTGTCGATGTACTCTGGCGCAGACTTCATCAAGACATCCACCGGCAAGGTCTATCCGGGCGCTTCGCTGGAGGCTGCCTATGTGATGTGCCACGCCATCAAGGAATATTTTGAGAAGACTGGCCGCCGCGTGGGCTTCAAGGTTTCCGGCGGCGTTTCGTCGACCGACGATGCCGTGCGCTACTACACCCTCGTGCGCGAAATCCTCGGC
>CAVJNH010000028.1:0-27659 GCA_963651005.1 Oscillibacter sp. MSJ-31 | reverse complement strand
GGGCAAGGGACTGCTGTTCAAGATCTACGGCGGCATCGACGTGTTCGACATCGAGGTGGCCGAGAAAGACCCCGAGAAGTTCTGCGAGGCCGTGGAGAAGATTGCCCCCACCTTCGGCGGCATCAACCTGGAGGACATCAAGGCTCCCGAATGTTTCTATATAGAGGAGCGGCTCAAGCGCACCCTCGACATCCCCGTGATGCACGACGACCAGCACGGCACGGCCATCATCTCCGCCGCCGGACTGAAGAACGCGCTGGAAGTGAACGGCAAGGACATCAGCAAGGTGAAGATCGTGGTCAACGGAGCCGGAGCAGCCGCCATCTCCTGCACCAAGCTCTACATGGCCCTCGGCGCACGGAAGGAGAACATCCTGATGCTCGACTCCAAAGGCGTGATTACTTCCGACCGCGAGAACCTCAACGAGCAGAAGAAATTCTTCGCCACAGACCGCCGCGACGTGCACACCCTGGCCGAGGCCGTGAAGGGGGCTGACGTGTTCGTCGGCCTGTCCAAAGGCAACGTCCTGTCGAAGGACATGGTGAAGACGATGGCCAAAGACCCCGTCATCTTCGCACTGGCCAACCCCGTGCCGGAGATTTCCTACGAGGATGCCATGGAAGCCCGCCCCGACACGCTGATGTCCACCGGGCGCACCGACTATCCCAACCAGATAAACAACGTCATCGGCTTCCCCTACATCTTCCGCGGCGCACTCGACGTACACGCCACCGCCATCAACGAGGAGATGAAGCTGGCCGCCGTACACGCCATCGCCGAACTGGCCAAGCAGCCCGTGCCCGACGTGGTCAACGATGTCTATAAGGTGAACAACCTCACGTTCGGACGGCAGTACTTCATCCCGAAACCCGTTGACCCGCGGCTGATCACCGAGGTGAGTGCCGCCGTGGCCAAGGCCGCCATAGAGAGCGGCGTGGCGCGGAAGACCATCACCGACTGGGACGAATACAAGCACTCGCTGTCCATCCTGCTCGGACAGGAGACCAAGCTCACGCAGAAGCTCTACGCCACCGCCGCCGCACATCCGCAGCGCGTGGTGTTCGCCGAAGCCGTACACCCCACCATGCTGAAAGCCGCCGTACAGGCCAAGGCCGAAGGCATCTGCCACCCCATCCTGCTCGGCAACGACGAGGTCATCGAGAAGCTGGCCAAGCAACTGGAACTCAACATCGACGGACTGGAAATCATCAACCTGCGCCACCCCGACGAGCAGGAACGCCGCGAACGCTACGCACGCATCCTCACGGAAAAGCGCGCACGCGACGGCTACACCTTCCAGGAGGCCAACGACAAGATGTTCGAGCGCAACTACTTCGGCATGATGATGGTGGAGACGGGAGAGGCCGACGCCTTCATCACCGGACTCTACACCAAATACAGCAACACCGTCAAGGTGGCCAAGGAGGTCATCGGCATCCGCCCGGAATACAAGCACTTCGGCTCGATGCACATCATCAATTCGCAGAAGGGCACACTCTACATCGCCGACACCATGGTCAACGAGGATCCCGACACGGAGACCCTCGTGGACATCGCACAGCTGGCCGCCACGAGCGTCCGTTTCTTCAACGAGACGCCCGTCATCTCCATGATTTCCCACTCCAACTTCGGCAGCTCCACCTCCTACGGGGCACAGAAGGTGCGCCACGCCGCGGAAATCATGCAGCGGCAGTACCCCGACCTGGCCATCGACGGCGAGATGCAGCTGGGCTACGCGCTCGACCGCGAACTCCGCGACACGCAGTACCCCTTCAGCCGACTCAACGGCAAGGACGTGAACACGCTCATCTTCCCCAACCTCACCTCGGCGCGCTCCAGCTACAAGATGCTGCAGATGCTCGATGCCGACGTGGAAATCATCGGCCCGATCCAGATGGGACTCAACAAGCCCATCCACTTCATCGACTTCGGGGCCAACGTGCGTGACGTGGTGAACATCGTGGCCGTGGCTTCCATCGACGCTTACGTGGAGAAGCTGAAGTGCCGCATCAACACGGCGGAATAGGATTTTGACGATGAAACGGAAGGGACACGACGGACAGATGCTGGCGCGGTTCAGGGAGCGGATGCCCCACCCCGTGCCCGAGCTGCAGTTCGGCAGCACGTTCCAGCTGCTTGTGGCCGTCGTGCTCAGTGCCCAGTGCACGGACAAGCGCGTCAACCAGGTCACCCCTGCCCTCTTCCGGCAGTACCCCGACGCGCGCAGCATGGCGCAGGCCGACAGCGACGACGTGTATGAGTACATCCGCAGCGTGTCGTACCCCAACGCCAAGGCCGCCCATCTGGTGGCCATGGCGCGCAAGTTGAAAGATGAATATAAAGGAGAAGTGCCTTCCACGATGGAGGCACTTCTTTCTCTTCCCGGTGTGGGGCGGAAAACCGCCAATGTCGTGCTCAGTGTGGCCTTCGGACAGCCCACCATGGCCGTGGACACTCATGTGTTCCGCGTCAGCCACCGCCTCGGTCTCGTCCGCCCGTCCGCCAATACGCCGCTGCAGGTCGAGCAACAACTGCTCGAAAAGATTCCTGCGGCAGACATTCCTGCGGCGCACCACTGGCTGCTGCTCCACGGACGCTACGTCTGCACCGCCCGCAATCCGCACTGCGCGGAGTGTTTCCTGAGCGACCTCTGCCCCTCCGCTACAATCTCTTGAGCGGACTCTGCCCCTCTTCTACAGTTTCTACTGTTTCTTCTACAGTTTCCTGAGCACCACGGCAGACCGCGCCGGCAGATAGAGTTTCAGCCATTCCTTGCGGTCTTTCACGTAAAGCTCGTCGTAGTTGGTCAGGTGAATCATGGTGTCGTCGGCAAAGCCGTTGCCGCCGAACTCCTTCGCGTCGGTGTTGAGCACCACTTCATACGAACCCGTCGGCACGAGGAATCCGTAGTCGGTGTAGGAGTGCGTCGGCGAGAAATTGAACACGAAGACCAAGTCGCCCCGCATGAAGCACAGCACCTGGTCGCCGTCGTCGTGCCAGATTTCCGTGACGGGCGTGTCCTGGAAATTGCGCTGGCTCTTGACCGTCTCCAGCATCTTGCGGTCGAAGTCGCCGAGCCAGTGGTAGCAGAGTTCCTTGTTGTCCACCAGATTCCACTGCCGCCGCGCGTATTTGTACGACCAGCCGTTGCCTTCGCGCGGGAAGTCAATCCATTCGGGGTGGCCGAACTCGTTGCCCATGAAGTTGAGGTAGCCGCCGTTGATGGCCCCGATGGTCACGAGGCGGATCATCTTGTGGAGGGCAATGCCCCGTCGGGCAATGTCGTTCTCGTCGCCCTTCTTGAAGTGCCAGTACATATCGGCGTCAATCAGGCGGAAGATGATGGTCTTGTCGCCCACCAGAGCCTGGTCGTGGCTCTCGCAGTAGGAGATGGTCTTCTCGTCGGGGCGGCGGTTCTTCACTTCCCAGAAGATGCTGCACACGTTGACATCCTCGTCGCGCACCTCCTTGATGGTCTTTATCCAGTAGTCGGGAATGTTCATGGCCATCCGGTAGTCGAAGCCGTAGCCGCCGTCCTCGAAGCGCGCGGCCAAGCCGGGCATTCCCGAAACCTCCTCGGCAATGGTGATGGCCGCAGGGTTCACCTCGTGGATGAGCTTGTTGGCCAGCGTAAGGTAGCAGATGGCGTTGTCGTCCTCATGGCCGTTGAAATAGTCGCCGTAGCCGGTGAACGCCTCGCCCAGGCCGTGGGAATAGTAGAGCATGGAGGTCACTCCGTCGAAGCGGAAGCCGTCGAAACGGAACTCCTCCAGCCAGTATTTGCAGTTGGAAAGCAGGAAATGGATGACCTCGTCCTTGCCGTAGTCGAAGCAGAGCGAGTCCCAGGCCGGATGCTCGTGGCGGTCGCCGGGATAGAAGAACTGGTTCGGGTCGCCGGCCAGATTGCCCAGCCCCTCTACCTCGTTCTTCACGGCGTGGGAGTGTACGATGTCCATGATGACGGCAATGCCCATCTTGTGGGCCGCGTCAATCATCTCCTTCAGCTCGTCGGGCGTGCCGAAGCGGCTGGACGGCGCGAAGAACGACGACACATGATAGCCGAACGAGCCGTAGTAGGGATGCTCCTGGATGGCCATCACCTGGATGGCGTTGTAGCCGTCGGCCTTGACGCGCGGCAGCACATTTTCCTTGAACTCGCGGTAGGTGCCCACCTTCTCCGCGTCCTGTCCCATGCCCACGTGACATTCGTAGATGAGCAGCGGCGAACGGTTCGGCTTGAAGGTCTTTTTCCTGAACACGTACGGGTGTTCGGGATTCCACACCTGCGCCGAGAACACCTTGGTCTGCTCGTCCTGCACCACGCGCCGGCACCAGGCCGGGATGCGCTCCCCTTCTCCGCCGTTCCACTTGACCTTCATCTTGTAGAGGTCGCCGTGCTTGAGGGCCTTTTCCGGGAGCTTGAGTTCCCAGTTTCCCGTGCCCTCGATGCGCTTGCACTGGTACTTCGGCGACTCCTTCCAGTCGTTGAAATCGCCCACGAGCCATATTTCCGTGGCGTTGGGAGCCCACTCGCGGAACACCCAGCCCCGCGACAGCTTGTGGAGGCCGAAATAGAGGTGGCCGGAGGCAAAGTCCGACAGGGTCTTCTTGCCGTTCCGGGTCAGTTGCCCGATTTTCCAGAGCGCGTGCTCGTGCCGCCCGCGTATGGCGTCCTCGTAGGGTTCGAGCCAGGAGTCGTTCCGGACCAGCCCGATGTGCTTGTCGGCGGCTTTCTTGCCGCCAGCGGTTTTCTTCGTCGTCATAGGCAGTTCTCAGGCTTTCACTTTGAAAATGGCTTTCTTGATTTCGTCCACACCCGTGATGCACGGAGCATGGCCGTCCTGCGGGAAGAAGATGGCGAAGCTGCCCGGTTGGGCCGTCACATAGCTCTCAGCCACCAGTCCCGGAATCTTCGTGATGTCTTTCTCCTCGTTGTATGCGGCGTCGGGCAGGGCCTCGCGCGGCGTGTAGCCGTAGGTCTCTGCCGCCGAGAGCGGAATCTGAATGTCAATCATCTTGTCGTGGGTCTCCAGCACGGCCTCGTCGGGAGTCTTTCCCTTGGCGATCTGGATGTTGACGAAGAGGTCTTTGCCCACAATCTCGTGCTTGCCGGCCTCCAGGGTGTTGAGGTCGTGCTGGCTGATAAACTCCACCACCTTCGGAAACAGTGGATTCAGCGATTCATAGTCTTTCAGGTGTTTTAGCGTGTCGATAATCATAAGTCTTTGTATTTAAGTGATTGTTACTTTGTTCTGGATTGTTGTTCTGGACTGTTACTTTGTCCGGTCTTCTTCGCGGCGGCCGCGCGTATAGGTTCCCTGGGCGGTGATGTTGCCGTTGGCATCCTTCTCCACGAAGCGGCCGTCGCGCCGGTCGTCCACGTAGCTTCCCTCGAAGCGGTTGCCGCTCTTGTCCTCCTCGACGGCAGGCCCGTTGCGCTGGCCGTTGACGAACTGCCCCTTGAACTTGGAGCCGTCGGCGAAGCGGGCCACGCCGTGGCCGTGGATGGTGCCGTCCTTGAACTGCCCCTCAAACACGTCGCCGTTCTTCATGGTGAGCTTGCCGGAACCGTTGGGCTTGTCGGCCTTCCATTCCCCCTGGTAGACGTTGCCGTTCTTCCAGACGATGATGCCCTGCCCCTGCTTGTCGCCGTCGACAAAGGCTCCCGTGTACTTGTCGCCGTTGGCGTAGCGGAACACGCCGTTCCCGGTGCGTTCGCCCTGCACGTAGTCGCCTTCGTAGATGTCGCCGCCCTGGAAGCGGTAGATGCCTTTGCCGTGCGGCGTATCATCCTTCCACTGACCGACATAGAGGTCGCCGTTAGAGTATTTGAACACGCCCTTGCCGTCGCGGAGATTGTTGACGTAAGTGCCGTCGTAGGACGATCCGTCCGGCCAGTGATAAACGCCCTTGCCGGACTTCATGTCGTCCTTCCACTGGCCGTCGTACCAGGTGCCGTCGTGGAACGTGTAGCGTCCCTTGCCGTTGCGCTTGTCCTGCTTCCACATTCCGTCGTAGACGTCGCCGTTGTAGTAGTACATCTTGCCGTGGCCCTGCTGCTCGTCAATGTACCAGAGACCCACGTATTTGTTGTTGTTCTGGAAATAGAATGTGCCCAGACCGTGCTGGTGGTTCTGGAACCATTCCCCCTCGTATTTCTCGCCGTCGGAGAAGGTGTAGGTGCCCTTGCCCTGGCGTTTGCCCTTGACGTATGCACCCTCGTACCAGTCGCCGTTCTTGTAGGTGGCGCGCCCGCGTCCGTCCGGTTTCCCGGCTACCATCTCGCCTTGGTATTCGCCCCCGTCGGCCGTGACACACGCCCCGACTTTTATCTTTTGCGCCGCTGCCGGCAACGAGACCGTCGCCCATGTGGCCAAAAGAATATATCTCAGTTTTGTTATCATTGGTTGTGGTTTAATGGCCATAAAACAAAGCAAAGGTATGAAAAAAAATCGGTTTTCGGCATTTTGTTAGCGTATATTAACGCACCATAAGGATATTTTTGTACCTTTGCAGGGAAAAAGACGCATAAAAACGATAGAACAAGGATGAAATTCACAGCAATCATTCCTGCCCGGTTCGCCTCCACGCGGTTTCCGGGCAAGCCACTGGCTCTGTTGGGCGGCCGCCCGGTCATCCAGCACGTGTACGAGAAGGCGGTGCAGACGCTCGGGGAAGCCTATGTGGCCACGGACGACGAGCGCATCGCCAAGGTCGTGGAGGGGTTCGGCGGACAGGCCGTAATGACCCGCACCGACCACAAGAGCGGCACAGACCGCATCGAGGAGGCGGCAGAGAAAATCGGGACGGATGCCGATGTCATCATCAACATCCAGGGCGACGAACCCTTTGTCGACGCTTCGCAGCTCCGGACGCTCCAGTCGCTCTTCGACAGCGGGGAGACGCAGATAGGCACGCTCGGCAAGCCGTTTGACTCCATGGAGGCCGTGGAGAACCCCAACTCGCCGAAAATCGTGTGCGACCGCCGGGGCTTCGCCCTGTATTTCAGCCGTTCGGTCATTCCGTTCGTGCGCGGACGGGAGCGCGCGGCGTGGCTGGAGGGATTCCCGTTCCTGAAGCACCTCGGCCTCTATGCCTATCGGAGGGAGGTGCTGCACGAGGTGACCCGACTGCCCCAGTCGCCGCTCGAACTGGCCGAGAGCCTCGAACAGCTGCGGTGGCTCGAAAACGGCTACCGCATCCGCGTGGGACAGACCGACGTGGAAACCGTGGGCATCGACACTCCCGAAGACCTCGAACGGGCGGAACGCTTTCTCCGCGATAAAGTAAATAGACAATAAACGACTGTTATCAAGATAATTAGTATGGATTTATGAGAAAACACTTCATATTGACAGCCCTCACGGGACTGCTTTCCTTCACTTCCATGGCAGCAAAAACAGAAACCGTCACCCTGCGCCTTCTGGCCACCACCGACGTACACGGGGCGTTCTTCCCCTACAACTTCATCGAGCGCAAACCCATGCGAGGCTCCCTCGCGCGCGTGAGTACCTATATAAATAGTCAGCGCAAGGCATTCGGCGACCGGCTCATCCTGCTGGAGAACGGCGACATCCTGCAAGGGCAGCCCACGTGCTACTACACCAACTACATCAAGCCCGACCTGCCCAATGTGGCGGCAGAGGTGGTCAATTATCTGAAATACGACGCGGCGGCCTTCGGCAACCACGACGTGGAGACCGGACACGCCGTCTACGACAAATGGATTCGGGAGATGGACTGCCCCACCCTGGGTGCCAACATCATCGACACGAAGACGGGACAGCCCTACGTCAAGCCCTACACCGTCATCGAGCGCGAGGGCGTGCGCGTGGCCGTGCTGGGCATGCTGACCCCGGCCATCCCCAACTGGCTCAACGAAACGCTGTGGCAGGGGCTGTCGTTCGAGGAGATGGTGGGTTCGTGCCGGAAATGGATTCAGACCATCCGCGAGAAGGAACGCCCGGATGTCGTCGTAGGCCTGTTCCACAGCGGATGGGACGGCGGCATCAGCACCTTCCACTACGACGAGGATGCCACGAAGAAGGTGGCGGAACAGGTGGAGGGCTTCGACGTGATATTCTTCGGACACGACCACCACGAGCGCAACGTCACCACGGCCGACGGCACGGTCTGCCTCGACGCGTCCTGCAATGCCCTGCGTGTGGCGCAGGCCACGGTGACGGTGACCCGCCGGAAGGGCAAGACCGTCAAGGTGGAGAAGCAGGGCGAGATTGTCGACGTCTGTCCGCTGGACGTGGACCAGGCGTTCATGCAGCGGTTCCAGCCGCAGATAGACAGCGTGTCTGCCTTCGTAGGCCGGCGGATAGGCACGTTCCGGCAGACGGTGCGCTCGCGCGACGCGTTCTTCGGGTCGGCCGGCTTCACCGATTACATCCACCGCCTGCAACTGGAACACACGGGCGCAGACATCTCGTTCAACGCACCGCTGACCTTCGACTCGGAAATCAAGGCCGGACCCGTGTACGTGAGCGATATGTTCAAGATCTACCGCTACGAGAACATGATCTACACGCTCCGGATGACGGGACGGGAGATAAGGAATATGCTGGAGATGAGCTACGACCTCTGGGTGAACACGATGAAGTCGCCCGAAGACCACATCATGCTGCTGACGGACAGCTGGTCAGACCAGCAGCGCATGGGCTTCAAGAACCTCACCTACAACTTCGACACGGCGGCAGGCATCGACTATGAGGTGGACGTGACCCAGCCCGACGGGAAGAAGGTGCGCATCCTGCGGATGTCCGACGGCAAGCCCTTCGACGAGAACGCCTGGTACAAGGTGGCCATGAACAGCTACCGCGGCAACGGCGGCGGAGAACTGCTCACGCGCGGTGCAGGCATCAACAAGAAGGACATCCCCTCACGCATCACCTACATCAGCGAGCACGACCAACGCTACTATCTGACGCAGATGATCGAACGGCAGGACACCGTCGACGCACTGCCGCTCAACAACTGGCGCTTCGTGCCGGAGGAATGGGCCAAGCCGGCCATCGGGCGCGACCGGAAACTGATATTCAAGGAGGACTGAACCATGGCGCAGCATTTCGTTTTCTGCAAGTCCGACCTCGTCCTGGAACGGGACGGCGAGGCCCTGCGCATCCCCACGGAACCGCCCGTGCCGCTCAAGCCCTGGACCACCGTGATGAATGTGGCGGGAGCCAAAGCCTACCGCATCGACAGTCCGCTGACAGACCTGCCGCGCTATGAGATGTGCGGCCTGCGGCAGAGCTACTACCACCTCTCCGCCGAAGACTACCTGCTGGCCGGGAAGTGCCACGAGCTCCTGTACTGGGAGCACAACACGCGGTTCTGCGGGGTCTGCGGTGCGCCGATGCAGTTCCACACCGACATCTCCAAGCGCTGCACGCAATGCGGCAAGGAGGTCTGGCCGCTGCTCGCCACGGCCATCATCGTCCTCGTCAGCCGGGGCGACGAAGTACTGCTGGTCCACGCCAAGAATTTCCGCGGCGACTTCTACGGCCTCGTGGCCGGATTCGTGGAGACGGGAGAGACGCTGGAGGAGGCCGTCCGCCGCGAAGTCATGGAAGAGACCGGACTGCACATCAGGAACATCCGCTACCACGGGTCGCAGCCCTGGCCCTACCCCTGCGGACTGATGGTGGGGTTCTTCGCCGAATACGACGGCGGAGCCATCCATCTGCAACGCTCCGAACTCTCGCGCGGCGCATGGTTCAACCGCCACCACCTGCCGCAGATTCCCGAGAAGCTCTCCATCGCCCGGCAGCTCATCGACCGCTGGCTGGCAATGAAGGCCGAAGAAGACTTGAAACCATAACACCCTACGAACGATGCAAAGCAAAATCCTACTGATTTACACGGGCGGAACCATCGGCATGAACCGGAATCCGCATACGGGAGCACTGGAACCCTTCGACTTCGAACACCTGCTCTACAACGTGCCCGAACTCAAGCAGTTCGACACACGGATCGACACCATACAGTTCGAGCCGCCCATCGACTCCAGCGACATGACCCCGGCCCGATGGACCGAGCTGAGCCACATCATAGCCGACCACTACGACCAGTACGACGGCTTCGTCATCCTCCACGGCACCGACACCATGGCCTACACCGCCTCGGCACTGTCCTACATGCTGGAGAACCTCACCAAGGCCGTCATCATCACCGGCTCGCAACTGCCCATAGGAATGCTGCGCACCGACGGAAAGGAAAACCTCATCACCTCGATAGAAATCGCCGCGGCAAAAGACCACGAAGGACACTCGCTCGTGCCCGAAGTGGGCATCTATTTCAACCGGCGGCTGCTACGCGGCAACCGGACCACCAAGCAGAGCGCGGAGGAGTTCAACGCCTTCGAGTCGTTCAACTACCCCCACCTCGTCGACGCCGGCATCAACATCTCCTACCACACCGGACGGATGCTCCAGCCCGACTGGGACAAGCCCATGAAGCCCCATTTCCGGCTCGACAACAACGTCATCATCTTCTCCCTCTTCCCCGGCATCCGCGAAGACCTCGTGCGCCACATCATCGCCACACCCAACCTGCGGAGTATCGTCATGCGCACCTTCGGCTCCGGCAATGCGCCGCAACGCCCGTGGGTACTGCAGGCACTGAAGGAAGCCACACGGCACGGCAAGGTCGTCATCAACATCAGCCAGTGCCTCCAGGGCGCAGTGGAAATGGGACGCTACGACACCGGATTCCAGCTCCAGGAGGCCGGAGTCATCAGCGGCTACGACTCCACCGTCGAGAACGCCGTCACCAAACTCATGTTCCTCCAGGCCCACTACGACGACCCCGAAACCGTCAGCCACTATATGCGGCAGAGCATCCGCGGCGAAATCTCCGTATGAAAAGACAAGGTAAAAAGCCCCCTTTTCCTGTTGTGTGGGAACACAGAAAAAAGTTCTAAAAAAATCTTTAGAATTGTTCTTGTTTTCAAAAAAAATGTGTTACCTTTGCAACAGTTATCCTGAAAACAATCTTTTTACCTTAAAAAAGAGCTAATACCTATTGAAGAGTGAAGCGGTTGCCTGCGAGGGTCATCGCTTTATTTTTTTGCCCCAATGTTTGGCCGTGTCGGAAAATATTAGTAACTTTGCGCCCGATTTAGTCCGTGCTGGCTCGTTCAAGCCACAACACGAGGTTGTGCGCCACGCGGAGAAACCGTTTATAACATTAAATAATGTACGCAATTGTAGAAATTAACGGTCAGCAGTTTAAGGTCGAGGAGGGCAAGAAGCTCTTCGTCAACCACATGAAAGAGGCAGAGGCCGGAAAAACTGTTGAGTTCGACAAGGTACTGCTTGTCGACAAAGAAGGTTCAGTACAGGTAGGGGCACCCACCGTGAGCGGTGCGAAAGTAGTATGCGAAGTAATCAACCCGCTGGTGAAGGGCGACAAGGTCATCGTCTTCAAGATGAAGCGCCGCAAGGACTATCGTAAGAAGAACGGCCACCGTCAGCAGTACACCCAGGTTGAAGTCAAATCAGTAATCGCTTAAACGTAGGAGGAACAAGAAATGGCACATAAAAAAGGTGTAGGTAGTTCTAAGAACGGTCGCGAGTCCGCTTCGCAGCGACTCGGCGTGAAGATTTTCGGCGGCCAGAAGGTCATTGCAGGAAACATCATTGTCCGCCAGCGCGGCTCCAAGCACAACCCCGGCGACAACGTCGGCATGGGCAAGGACGATACGCTGTTCGCCCTCGTGAACGGAACAGTCCAGTTCCACAAGGGAAAGCGCGACAAGAGCGTTGTTTCAGTAATCCCCGAAGCATAACGCCCGAAAAAAAACAAAATACTCCAAACAAACACAGAGTCCCGGATTTCGCAAGAAGTCTGGGATTTCTGCTTCTTCTGAGCCGAACGCTCCCCTGCCCCACACGCGCTGAACCGCCTCCCTGACACACCGCCAGAACCGCAATCCACAGGCACACACAAAAAAAAGAAAAGGAGCACGACTTTCCTCGGTCATGCTCCCTCTTCGTGATTCCGGCGGGATTCAAACCCACAACCTTCTGATCCGTAGTCAGATGCTCTATTCAGTTGAGCTACGGAACCCCTCGGGTGCCTCATTTCTGATTTGCGAGTGCAAAGGTACTCCATTTTTTCCATACCGCCAAACTTTTCCGCCTTTTTTTTGAGAAAAAGTTGAGAAAAAGTTAGAAATCAAGGTTCCCATACGCTCAATCCTATCCTGTTCTGTGCTCCAAGTCGCAATTATTTTGTATCTTTGTGGTGCGAATCAATCAGATTAAGAGTTATGAAAACGGACGAACTGAAAACCAACAACAAGGAAGAGGTCGTTAATGGTAACGAGAAGGACTCGGAACACACGATTTCAATCGAATTCAGTCTTGAGGTGACCGGGGAAGACGAACCGACGAAGGTACTACGGTGGCCTTTAGCCTTTATCCACTTTCGCCAGCACTTTCTCGTATCGTCTCCATACGACTGCTGACAAGTTGTAATCGTTTGTCTTGTCATGTGATGGAACTATACGTCATCCTGTGATAATACGTATATTGATGATGCGAGAAATGGCATTCGCTCATGTTTTGGCGACCGCCAAAATACTGAATGGCGACCGCCGTACAATTGAATGGCGACCGCCAAAAAGGTTTATGACGGTCGCCAAAACATCATATAGAAGAGCTTTCTTACATCATAAGACACGCTCCTTTGCATCATAAGAACCGGGTTATTGCATCATGACCGAGCGCGAATCGCCGATCTGTTCATCAATAGGCGGCGTTCTGCGGGTCGAAGTTGGTCCAGCCGCTCATCCAGTTGCTGGTGCCGTCGAAGGCTCCGATGTAGCTGACGGAGTCGAAACCGGTCCATCCAGTGAAGGAGGCTGCGCCGAACAGGGGGCTGCCGGCCACGGGGGTGTAGCCGTCGCTGCCCACGAGTGTGGTCCAGGAGTCGAAATACCGGTTGCTCTGATCGGAGAAGAAGAACGTGTTGGAGTATGACTTCCGGTTTGCATCGATGACCTCCTTCTTTGCTGCGTCGTAGAGATAGTCGGTGTAGATTTTGTTGGCATCGGAGCCTACGGCATCCATTCCGGCAAAGTAGACGTGCTGGAGCTTGAAGAGGCCGTCCTTGGCTGCCTGTACCGTGCCGCCCTTCTCGCCGTCGACAATCAGGCCGACGGGCCAACCGAGGGCCACGGAGTTGATGCAGTTGAGGCGCGACGAGCGGCGGATCTGCATGGCGGCCTGGAACTTGCCGAGGGCTGCACCGTTGTTGGGGTTGTAGTCGCCGGCGGTGATGTAGTCGGTGGTGTTTTGGAACTTGCTGTCCAGCACCTTGGGCCCTACAAAGGTGATGTTGCTGAAGGTGGCGGTGGTGTACGGCTCTACCGTGGCACCGTCGGCGCAGTTGTCGCTCTCGAAGCCGTTGCTCTGCGAGGTGTCGGCGATTCTGCTGTCGCGCAGGGCGAGACCGTACTGCACCTTGCCCGAGAAGCCGTTGTCGGTGTCGAAGTCATCGTCCCAGCCCTTGTAGGCCACGAGGTATTTGCAGTTGACCGTTCCGCCGAACCACTCGAAGGAGTCGTCGTTGGAGTAGGACACCTGCACGTGGTCCACCTGCGTGCCCGAACCGACCGAGCCGAAGGTCAGACCGTTGATTTCCTTGTCCTTCTGGAAGGGATAGCCGGCAAACTCGATGCGCACGTAGCTTAGGATGCCCGAGTTGTCCGCGTCGTCCGTGCCGCCGTGCTTGGTGCGCGGGCCGCCCTCGATCTGCTGCTCCGTCTGGTTGTTGCGGGCCTTGCCGCAGAGGATGAGACCGCCCCAGTCGCCCGGTTTACGGTTGCCGGCAGCCTGTGCGGAGGTGAAGACGATGGGTGCGGAGGCAGAACCCTGTGCGATGAGCTTGCCGCCGCGCTCTGCGATGAGAGCGGCCTTGGTCTGCTTGTCCCCCTTGATGACGGTGCCCGGCTCGATGGTCAGTGTTGCGCCGTCTGCGATATATACCCATCCCTTGAGGGTGTAGGTGCCCTTCTTCAGCGTCTGTGTGCCGGTGAAGACAAACTCCTGGTCACCGTTCCCGATCTGTGTACCGTCGGCGTTCTCCTTTCCGTCTTCGCCGAAGAGGATGTGGTCGCAGGCGTTCAGTCCGCCGTTCTTGCTCCAGTTGTAGACCTCGGCAGAAGGAGCCGGTTCGTCGTTGTCACTTCCGCAGCTGCTCAAAGCGGCAGAAACTGCGAGGATGCCCATGCATCCGAATAAAAACATCTTGTTCATCTTGGTTTGTTGATTTGTTTATGTTGTTAAACAATAGTGTTGCTAAAACTGATAGATGACCTGGAGGCCGACGTTGCGGCCCGGCTTGTAGCATCTGGCGACTTCCTCCACCTCTTTCCGGCTGCCGTCGCCGTAGGTCACGTCGGCAAACTGCTTGTAATAGACCTTCTCGGCCAGGAGGTCTCTCACGTTGACCTTCAGCTCCAGGTGATCGCCGAACTTCTTGGCGAAGGAGAGGTCGATGCTGTTGCGCGGCATCTCGTAGCTGTGGGGCACGCGGGCGTTGGAGTCGTCGCCGGTGGTTCCCTCGCTCCTGCCCACGCCGATGATGCGTTTTCCGATGCGGTTGTAGAGCAGGGCGATGTCCATCTGCAGCGGCCCGCTCTTGTAGAAGATGCCGGTGTTGATGAGATAGGGCGACTGTCCCTGCATCGGGCGGTTCTCCTCCTTGGCTCCCGGCTCGAACTGCACCTTGCTTTTGATCAACGCCCCGTTGAACGACCAACTGAAATCCTTCAGCCCGATGAATCCGAGGTTCTTCCGGATGTCCAGCTCCACGCCGAAGTTGTTGGCACTCCGCGCGTTCTTGTAGGAATAGATGAGGTCGGTGCCGCCCGCCACGGTGTAGGTCCACTCGATGGGATTGTCGAAATGCTTGTAGAAGACGGCCAGCGAGACGGTCTCCCCACGCGACGGATACCACTCATAGCGCAGGTCGGCATTGTCCACATAGCAGCTCAGCAGTTCCGTGTTGCCCTGCACGTTGCTGGCCAGGTCGAAGTCGTAGTACACCGAGGGCGACACCTCGCGAAACTCCGGGCGGTTGATGCTCCGCCCGTAGGACAGGCGGAACTGGTGGCCGTCGTTGACCCTGTACGTGGCATTGAGCGACGGGAAGAGGTCGTCCGTCCGGTAGTGGCGGCTTGACTCGCTCTTCTCGTAGTCGCGTGTGTTGGAGACCAGCTCCATGTCGTTGTGTTCAAAGCGGACACCGGCGTGGATGCCGAGCTTGCCAAAGGGGAGAGACATCGCCAGATACCCTGCGCCCAAAGTGTTGTGTCCGCGATAGTTGTTGCGCATCTGCTTCTCCTCCAGCAGGTACAGCTTGTCGTAGCCCATGTTTGCCTCGTCGGAGAGCAGTGCGGGGAGGTCGCTGTGGCGGAAGCCGGACGGCATGTGGTTGTCGGATACGTTCCAGTTGTAGATGAAGTTGCGGGTGAGGTACTCGCGGCTGCGGTATTCCCCGTAGGCTCCCACCAGCAAATCCGGCTCAAAGGATCCGAAACGGAAGTGGTGTTTGTCGTTGATGCCGAGCGAGAGGATGTGTTCGTCGAGCTGGGTCCACTCGCGCGAGATGTCGTTGCCGGTGCTCAGGGCGTACACGCCCGATTCGAGTGCATCGTCGATGAGGTATCTGCGGCGGTCCGGCAGATGGCGGTTGGCATACGCATAGCCGACGCTCCAGTCCAGGGCATCACGGGAGAAGGTGTGCTTGCCGGTCAACTGTCCGTTGTAGGTGGTGCGGCTGCGGTAGTAGTATTCCGCGCTGCGCTCCAGGTTCGACTGTGCGCTCACGCCGTCGCGCCAGGTGTAGCGGCTGTTGGCCAACTGGTTGAAGATGTTCTTGAACTGATACTTGTGGTTGCCGTCGCGGGAGAGGAAGGTGAGGTTGAGCATGGCTCCGAGCCGCACGTTGTTGTTGTACTGGTCATCCACGGAGTGGCGGAGATAGTTCGGCTGGTCGTTCACCGCGTCGTAGATGCCGAAGAGGTTGTTCTCCATGGCGGTATAGGTGCGGTACTCATTGGTGTAGTTGAGTGCGGCGAGCATGCCGAGCGTCCTTCCGCCGAGGTTCCAGCGGCGGTTGAGGCTGGCGGCGAGTTTGAGGTCGCCCACGGGTTTCTTCTGCTTCACCGTCCAGTCGTTGTCCAGTCCGTTGCCGAGGAGCGATGTGGCATAGTCCGCCACCTTATTGCCGTTGGCATCGAGCTGCGGGGCAAGCGGTGCATTGATGCCGCCCGACAGGCTCCTCATGCCGTTGTCGAATCCAAGAAAATCGGTGGCCGAGCCTTTCGAATAGGAAAAGTCCTTGAAGACCGTACTGGTGTTCCAGTTGCCACCGACGGAGATTGAGAGTGCGTTTTCTGTTGGTATTTCCTTCGTGTTGACGATGATGAAGCCGCCCGAATAGTCGGCAGGATATTCCGCCGACGGGCTTTTCACGATGGTCAGGTTGTCAATCTGCGAACTGGGGATGATGTCGAAGGAGAACGCCCTGGAGTCGGCCTCCGAGCTGGGCACAGCCCCACCGTTCACCCACACATTATTATACCGCTGCGACAGGCCGCGCACCATCACGAACTTGTCGTCGATGAGGCTCACGCCCGGCACGCGGCGTATCACCTCGCCGGCGTTGGTGTCCTGCGTGCGGCTGATTTCCTGTGCCGACACGTTGCTCACGATGACGGGACTGGCCTTGGCAAACTGCACCATGGCCGCATCCGTGTTGCGCCGCTCCATGGCGGTGACGGTCACCTCCTGCAGTTGCTGTTCGTCGGGCTGCATGGCGACGGCCATCACCGTGTCCTTCGTCCGGATGCCGTCCATCTTCCGGGTCTTGTACCCGATGTAGTCCACATATAAGGTGTACGTCTTGTCCTGCTTCAGTCCCGTGAACTGGAAATTGCCGTCGACATCGGTGACGGCCTTGATGCCGTCGGCCTTCGTTCCGTTGTTTTCCACGGCGGTGACGACGGCACCGATGAGTGTCTCTTTGGTGTTCCGGTCGGTGACCACACCCTTGATTTGCTGTGCCCACGACGGCAAGCTCGCCATCGAAAGCAGTCCCAATACAATAATTCCCCTTTTAACTTTTTTCATACCGAATACATTTATGTTTTCGGCTGCAAAGGTAAAGGGGAATTGTTACACGGCAGTTGCAACGGGATGAAGAGGCGTTGACGAAACGGTGACAAACCTGTTACGCCGCCGCCCTTTCCTCCGGCATTACCGGATGAAGAGCAGTTCGCGGTATTTGGGCAGCGTCCACAACCCGTCCTCCACAATCATCTCCAGATGGTCAATCTCGTTGCGGACGGCAGCCATCTTCGGCTCCACCGTGTCGTGGTAGACGATGGCGCGCTGGTGGATGGAACCGATATGGTTGGCCACGCGACGTGCATCGGTCAGCTCCTCCACCAGTTGCTCAATCTCTTCCGTGCGTCCGGCAATCTCCTCAATCAGCTTCATGTTGCGCATCGAGAGCCGGCCGGCCTTTTCAGCCGGGAAGATGTCCTTCATGCCCTGCACGTTCTTGACGAGCTGGCTCTGATAGTGGGTGGACACGGGGATGATGTGGTTCATGGCGAGGTCGCCCAGCACCCGCGCCTCTATCTGCACGGTCTTGACGTACATCTCCCATTTCACCTCGTTGCGCGCCTCCAGTTCCTTCCGGTTCATCACGCCGAGCTTCTCGAACATCCGGATGCTCGACTCGTCGAGATAGTGCTCGAAGATGACGGGGCACGATTGCTCCACGTCGAGGCCACGCCGGCGCGCCTCTTCCACCCATTCGTCGCTGTAGCCGTTGCCGTCGAAGCGGACGGGCTTGCAGGTGCGGATGTCGTCGCGCAACACATCGATGATGGCCGAGACCCGGTTCTCGCCCTGGGCCACCAGCGCATCCACCCGCTCCTTGAACTCCACAAGTGCCTCGGCCACAGCCGTGTTCAGTGCAATCATGGCCGAAGCACAGTTGGCGGCAGAACCGGGCGCACGGAACTCGAAGCGGTTGCCGGTGAAGGCAAAGGGCGACGTGCGGTTGCGGTCGGTATTGTCGATGATGAGGTCGGGAATCTGCGGAATGTCGATTTCCATGCCCTGCTTGCCCTTCAGGTTGAAGAGTTCGTCCTTTCCGCGCTTCTCGATATGGTCGAGGAACTCCGTCAGTTGCTGGCCCAGGAACGACGAAATGATGGCCGGAGGCGCTTCGTTGCCGCCCAGCCGGTGGGCATTGGTGGCACTCATGATGGAGGCTTTCAGCAGTCCGTTGTGGCGGTAGACGGCCATCAGCGTCTCGACGATGAAGGTGGCGAAGCGCAGGTTTTCCTCCGGTGTCTTCCCCGGAGCGTGGAGCAGGATGCCGTTGCCGGCGGACAGGCTCCAGTTGTTGTGCTTGCCCGAACCGTTGACCCCGTCGAAGGGTTTCTCGTGGAGCAGGACGCGAAAGCCGTGCTTGCGTGCCACCCGCTTCATCAGCGACATGAGCAGCATATTATGGTCCACCGCCAGATTACACTCCTCGAAGATGGGAGCCAGTTCAAACTGGTTGGGAGCCACCTCGTTGTGGCGTGTCTTCACAGGAATGGCCAGTTCCAGAGCCTGTATCTCCAGGTCTTTCATGAACGCCTGCACCCGGTCGGGGATGGTGCCGAAATAGTGGTCGTCCATCTGCTGGTTCTTGGCACTCTCGTATCCCATCAGCGTGCGCCCCGTCATCAACAAATCCGGGCGTGCGGAATAGAGTCCCTCGTCCACGAGGAAATACTCCTGTTCCCAACCCAGATTGACCTGCACCTTGTTGACATCGGGATAGAAATAGCGGCAGACCTCCGTGGCCGCCTTGTCCACGGCATGGAGGGCGCGCAGCAGCGGTGCCTTGTAGTCGAGGGCCTCGCCCGTGTAGGCGATGAAGATGGTGGGAATACAGAGCGTATCGTCGATGATGAACACCGGACTGGTCGGGTCCCAGGCCGAATAGCCGCGCGCCTCGAAGGTGTTGCGGATGCCGCCGTTGGGGAAGGAGGAGGCATCGGGTTCCTGCTGCACCAGCAGCTTGCCGGAGAACGTCTCTATCATGCCGCCCTTGCCGTCGTGTTCCACGAAGGCATCGTGTTTCTCGGCTGTGCCCTCCGTCAAGGGCTGGAACCAGTGGGTGTAGTGGGTCACGCCCATCTCCTTGGCCCATTGCTTCATGCCGTCGGCCACGGCATCGGCAATCGATCGGTCCAGCCGCACGCCGTTGTCCATCACGTCAATCATCTTGTCATAGACATCCGCCGACAGGTATTTGTACATCTTCTGCCGGTTGAACACGTATTTGCCGAAATATTCCGAAGGCCGCCCGTCTGGCACCTCTACGGGGAGTGCCTGTTTTCTGAAGGCTTCCGCCACCACTTGAAATCGTAAGTTGTTTGCCATATTCTCTCTTTAGTTGTCTGTTGTTTGCATCTGTTTGAAGGAGGTCGTCCGGTCAGTCGATGAAGCGCCGGAGCAACCCTGCATAGTGGTCAATGCGTCGGTCGCGGAGGAAGGGCCACCAGCGCCGCACCTGTTCCGAGCGCGACAGGTCGATGTCCACGACGGCTGCCGCCTCACTGTCGCAGGGGGCTTCGTAGAGCAGTTCGCCCTGCGGCCCTGCCACGAACGAAGAGCCCCAGAAGCGTATGCCGCCGGTCTGTCCGCTGGGGTCGGCCTCATGGCCGGTGCGGTTGACCGTCACCACGGGCAATCCGTTGGCCACGGCATGGCCGCGCTGCACCGTCTGCCAGGCCATGCGCTGCCGTTCCTGCTCCTCGGGCGCATCACTGCTCTCGTAGCCGATGGCCGTGGGGTAAATCAGCATCTCGGCACCTTGCAGCGCCATCAGGCGTGCAGCCTCCGGATACCACTGGTCCCAGCACACCAGCACGCCCAACCGCCCCACAGAGGTCTGGACAGGATGGAAGCCCAGGTCGCCCGGCGTGAAATAGAACTTCTCGTAGTAGGCCGGGTCGTCGGGAATGTGCATCTTGCGGTATTTCCCGGCAATGGTGCCGTCCTTCTCCAGCACCACCGCCGTGTTGTGGTACAGTCCCGGTGCGCGCCGCTCGAACAGCGAGGCGACAATGACCACGCCGAGTTCGCGCGCCAATGCGCCGAAGAAGTCCGTCGACGGGCCGGGAATGGGTTCTGCCAGATTGAAGAGATCCACGTTCTCGGTCTGGCAGAAATAGAGCGCGTTGTGGAGTTCCTGCATGACGATGAGTTCCGCGCCCTGAGCGGCCAGTGCGCGGATGGTTTCGGCCAGACGGCGGCGGTTGTCCCCGGTGTCTGCCGTGTTGTGCTGTTGAATGATTCCTGTTTTCATCTTAGTAGTATTGCATGGTGCAGCAATGGAGCGAACCGTGCTGCCGGATGACAGCACGGCAGTCTATGCCGATGATTGATCTGTCGGGGAAAGCCTCGCCAATGATGCGCAGGGCCTCGCTGTCAAGGTCTGGCTGGGCGTAGGTGGGCACGAGGACGGCTCCGTTGATGACCAGATAGTTGGCATAGGTGGCCGGCAGGCGTTCGCCATCCTCATGGATGGGGCGTAGCATGGGAAGCCGGAGCAGGCGGTAGGGCCGTCCGTCCGTGGTGCGGAGCTGTTGCAACTTCTGTTCCATCAGCAGCAGGTCCGGGTGGTCGCGGTCTGCGCCTATATATAATAAGGTGTCGTTGGGAGCGATGCGCACCAGGGTGTCGATGTGGCCGTCCGTATCGTCGCCCATCAACGTGCCGTGTGCAATCCACACGATGCGGTCGGCTCCGAGCCATTGCTTCAACCGTTGTTCAATCTCCAGTTGCGTCAGAGGTTGGTTGCGGTGCGGTGCCAAGAGGCAAGAAGTGGTGGTGAAGACCGTACCATGACCGTCGCTCTCGATGCTTCCGCCTTCGAGCACGAAATCGAGGTGAGGCTCATAAACTCCTTCCACCCGGCCTTGCACATAGAGCTGCCGGTTGATGGCATTGTCGAGGTCTGCAGGGAATTTCTCGCCCCATCCGTTGAACTTGAAGTCGAGCAGGACGTGCTGGCCGTCCTCTTCCACGGTGATGAAGCCGTGGTCGCGCGCCCAGGTGTCGTTGTGGGGAATGGTGTCCACCACCAAGACTTCCTCCCTGCACTCGATTTCGCGCTTCATCTCTTCGTAGACCGCCGTGATTTCCGGCAAGATGGGAGCCCAGTCGGTGTCCGCGTTGGGCCACGTCAACTGCACCGCGCGCTGCGGTTCCCATTCTGCCGGCATTCGTCGCTTGCTCTTCTTCATGGGTGAAAAGGTTTATTCTGCGGGGGAGGAACCTGAAGAAGAAGAAGAGGACGGTTTCCGGCGGTGTCTGTTGCGACGGGACTTTCCGCCGCCTTGGGCTGTCTTGCCGGTTTTGCCGGTTTGTGCGGCCTTTCCGGTTTGTGCAGCCTTGGCGTTTTTCCTGCCTTTGTCCGGCCGGCGGTTGCTGCCGCGTCCGCCCCGTCCGCGCGTGCTTTTCCGCGGCGCACGGGGATTGTATTCCGGTCCCTTGCCCAACTCTTCGGGGAGGGGTGTCTTGTCGACGGTCTTTTCCAGGAAACGTTCGATGTCGGCAAAGGCACGCATATCGTTTTCCGACACGAACGTGACGGCCACGCCGTCGCGCTGCGCCCTCGCCGTGCGTCCGATGCGGTGGACATAGTCCTCTGCGTCGTGGGGCACGTCGTAGTTGATGACCATCAGGATGTCGTCGATGTCAATACCACGTGCCACGATGTCGGTGGCCACGAGCACATCCACCTGTCCGGCCTTGAAGCGGTACATCACGTCGTCGCGCTCCTGTTGGCTGAGGTCGCTGTGCATCGGAGCACAGTTGATGTGCAGGCGTTTGAGTTCCCGGGTGATGTCCTTCACCTTGTCTTTCTTGCCCGAGAAGATGATGACGCGCTGCAGTTCTCCGGCCTTGAACAGGTGGCGTATGATTCCGATTTTCTGCGGCTCGTAGCACACGTAGGCCGACTGCTGGATTTTCTCGGCAGGCTTGGACACGGCAATCTTCACCTCCACCGGGTCGGTCAGCAGCGTGCGGGCCAGTTGCTGTATCTTCTCGGGCATGGTGGCCGAGAACATGATGGTCTGGTGGTGTTCGGGCAGGAGCTTGGCAATCTGCAGGATGTCGTCGGAGAAGCCCATGTCGAGCATCCGGTCTGCCTCGTCGAGGATGAAGAAGGAGAGGTGCGAGAGGTCCAGATGCCCCATGCGGATGTGGGAAAGAAGTCGTCCGGGGGTGGCAATGACCACATCGGCCCCCATCTTCAGTCCCTTGGTTTCCTGGTCGAAGCGCGACCCGTCGTTGCCGCCGTAGACCGCCACGCTCGACACGTCGTCGAGATAATAGCCGAAGCCCTGCATGGCCTGGTCTATCTGCTGCGCCAGTTCACGGGTGGGCGACATCACGATGCAGTTGACGGCATCGCGAGGATAGCCACCGTCGTCGAGCAGGCTCAACACGGGCAGGAGATAGGCCGCCGTCTTTCCGGTGCCGGTTTGCGCCACGCCGATGAGGTCGCGGCCATCAAGAATCTGTGGAATACACTGTTCCTGGATAGGAGTCATCTCCTCGAAGCGCATATCATAGAGTGCGTCGAGGATGTTGTCGTTGAGGTATGTTTCTTCGAATGTCACGTTGTTTCTGTTTTTTTCGTTTCTTGTATCAGTTTGGAGCATGCCTGTAACAATAGTAGGCAATGAAGGCGTAGAGGATGTTCGGAATCCATGCCGCCAGCACCGGCGGTGTCTCGGCATTGATGGCGAAGGTGGCGCAGACGGTCTGCAGGAGGATGTAGGAGAAGGAAAGGGCGAGACCGATGCCGAGGTAGAGGCCCATGCCGCCCTTCCGCTTCCTCGATGAGAGCGACACGCCGATGACGGTGAGGATGAACGAGGCGAACGAGGAGGCGATGCGCTTGTAGTATTCCACCTCGTACTGCACCACGTTGCCGGATCCGCGCGCCTGCTGTTTGGAGATGTATTGCTTGAGTTCGGGCGACGTGAACGTCTCCTGCTGTCCCTTGGAGAAGACCAGATCCATGGGTTCCATCTGGATGAGGGTGTCCAGCTCCGCCCCGCTCTTGATTTCTTCCCGCAGTCCCTTCAGCGTGCGGATCTTGTAGCTCCGCGCCTTCCAGTGGAAGCGCGAGTCGGAGATGGTGTCGTACTGGATAACGTTGGCCGTCATGTGGCTCACCATCTTCTTGTTCTCGAACTTGTAGAGCGAGAAGCCGAAGCCCGTCTTGTGGATGTCGTCGTACTGGGCAATGTAGGCCACCACGCCCTTGTCGACCATCAGCTGGATGTTGCTGGCCGAGGTGTTCTTCTTGTTGTTCTTGTAGAGCGACTCGAAATCGTGGCGCACCACCGTGCCTTTCGGGATGATGTACGCCCCCAGCCAGAAGTTGAGCACGGCAATGAGCGCGGCGGAGATGATGTAGGGCCGCAGCAGCCGCTTGAAGCTCATACCACAGGCCAGCATGGCGATGATTTCCGAGTTGCCGGCCAGTTTCGAGGTGAAGAAGATGACGGCGATGAAGACGAACAGGGGAGAGAACAGATTGGCGAAATAGGGAACGAAGTTGGCGTAATAGTCGAACACGATGGCACGCAAGGGGGCGTGGTAGTTGATGAACTTGTTCAGGTTCTCGTTGACGTCGAACACGATGGAGATGGAGATGATCAGGACTATCGAGTAGATGTAGGTGCCGATGAACTTCCTGATGATGTACCAGTCCAGACGCTTGACGTAGTGGAACGGATTGCACTTCCGCACCCACCGCAGCCTGTGCCACGGCAACCGTCCCAGCCACCGGAGAATCGGATGCAGCAGGAGGAGCAGGCGCAACCAGATGCGCCGGACCCGTGCCGTTCTGTTTTTCCGTTTTCCCTTCATCTTCAAGTCTCTCTTCTATGCGGTTATCGTCTGCGTCCGAGGTTGTCCATTACCGTGCGCTTCCACTGCACGAAATCGCCCTGTTCGATGTGGCGGCGCGCATCGCCCACCAACCGGAGGTAGAAGGCCAGGTTGTGGATGCTGGCAATCTGCAGGGCCAACAGCTCCTGCGCCTTGAACAGGTGGTGGAGGTAGGCCTTGGTGGTGATGCGGTCAATGTCGCAGCCGTCGGGGTCGAGGGGCGAGAAGTCGGCCTCCCATTTCTTGTTGCGCAGGTTCATCGTGCCCTCATAGGTGAACAGCATGGCGTTGCGCCCATTGCGGGTGGGCATGACGCAGTCGAACATATCGACTCCGCGCTCGATGGCTTCCAGGATGTTCTGCGGCGTGCCGACCCCCATCAGATAGCGGGGCTTGTCCTTGGGCAGGATGGCGTTGACCACCTCTATCATCTCGTACATCACCTCCGTGGGTTCTCCCACGGCCAGTCCGCCGATGGCGTTGCCGTCCGCCCCCTTGTCGGCCACGAACTTGGCGGCTTCGCTGCGCAGGTCCTTGAAGGTGCAACCCTGCACGATGGGGAAGAGGCTCTGGCGGTAGCCGTACAGCGGCTCGGTCTCGTTGAACCGCTTGATGCAGCGGTCCAGCCAACGTTGCGTCATCATCAGCGACTTCCGCGCATAGGCGAAATCGCTCTGTCCCGGCGGACACTCGTCGAAGGCCATCATGATGTCGGCCCCGATGACGCGCTCCGTGTCCATGACGTTCTCGGGCGTGAAGAAATGCCGCGACCCGTCGATGTGCGACTGGAACTCGCAGCCCTCCTCGCGGAGCTTCCGTATGCCGGTCAGCGAAAAGACCTGGAAGCCGCCCGAATCGGTCAGGATGGGACGCTCCCAACCGTTGAAACGGTGGAGACCGCCGGCCTGCCGCAGGATGTCCAGTCCCGGACGGAGATACAGATGGTAGGTGTTGCCCAGGATGATCTGCGCCTTCACCTGATCGCGCAGCTCGGAGAAATGCACGCCCTTGACGCTCCCCGCCGTGCCTACGGGCATGAAGATCGGTGTCTTGATTTGCCCGTGGTCTGTGGTGATGAGGCCGGTACGTGCGTCGCTGGCCGGGTCGGTATGTTGCAGTTCGAAGGTCATTTGTCGTCGTCGGGGATGGTAAAGTCCAGAGGGTGTTCCACAATCTCGTCGGTCAGTGCGAAATCCCACACGTCCTGCACATTCTCGACGTAATGGAACTCCACGCCCTTGCGGTATATTTCCGGAATCTCGTCAATGTCCTTGCGGTTCTCCCGGCACATCACGATGTCCGTGATGCCGGCACGCTTGGCGGCGAGGATCTTCTCCTTGATGCCGCCGACGGGGAGCACCTTTCCGCGGAGCGTAATCTCGCCTGTCATGGCCGTGTTGCGGCGCACCTTGCGCTGGGTCAGCGCGGAGGCGATGCTGGTGGCGATGGTGATGCCTGCCGAGGGGCCGTCCTTCGGCGTCGCCCCTTCCGGCACGTGGATGTGGATGTTCCAATGGTCGAAGATGCGGTAGTCTATCTTCAGCAGTTCGGCGTGTGCCTTGACATATTCGAGGGCCAGCACGGCACTCTCCTTCATCACGTCGCCCAGGTTGCCGGTCAGCGTGAGCTTGGCTCCCTTTCCCTTCGACAGTGAGGTCTCGATGAAGAGAATCTCGCCGCCGACACTGGTCCAGGCCAGTCCGGTGACCACGCCGGCGTAGCTGTTGCCCTGATAGATGTCGCGGTAGAAGGGCGGCTTGCCCAACAGCCCTTCCAGTTCCACGGGGGTAATCTTTGCGAAGGGCATTTCGCCGCTCTCGGCCATCTGCAGCGCCACCTTGCGCAGGGCTTTGTTGATCTGTTTCTCCAGTTGGCGCACACCGCTCTCGCGCGTGTACTGCTCGATGATTTTCTCTACGGTCTCCTTGGTGAAGGTCAGCCGTTCCTTGGTCAGTCCCGTGTTTTCCTTCTCGCGCGGGATGAGGTGACGCTTGGCAATCTCCTGCTTCTCTTCCGTGATGTAGCCGCTCACCTCAATGATTTCCATGCGGTCGAGCAGGGGTTTGGGGATGGTGCCGAGATTGTTGGCCGTGGCCACGAACATGACCTTCGACAGGTCGTAGTCCAGGTCGAGGTAATTGTCGTGGAAGGCGTTGTTCTGCTCCGGGTCGAGCACCTCAAGCAGGGCGGAAGCCGGGTCGCCGCTGTGGGTGTTCTGCGTCACCTTGTCTATCTCGTCGAGGATGAATACGGGGTTGCTCGTTCCGGCCTTCTGGATGTTCTTGATGATGCGTCCGGGCATGGCCCCGATGTAGGTGCGGCGGTGGCCGCGTATCTCCGCCTCGTCGTGGAGACCGCCGAGCGACATACGCACGTACTTGCGCTTCAGGGCATCGGCGATGGACTTGCCCAGACTGGTCTTTCCCACTCCCGGAGGCCCGTACAGACACAGGATGGGCGACTTGAGGTTGCCGCGCAGCGACAGCACGGCGATGTATTCGAGGATGCGCTCCTTGACCTTCTCCATGCCGTAGTGGTCGCGGTCGAGGATGCGCTTGGCGCGCTTCAGATTGAGGTCGTCCTTGGTACACTTGTCCCAGGGCAGCGCCACCAGCGTCTGCAGGTAGGTCAACTGCACGTTGTAGTCCGGGCTCTGCGGGTTGAGCTGGTCCAGCTTGTCCATCTCGCGCCGGAACACCTTCTTCGTCTCGTCGCTCCACTTCTTCCGGGAAGCCTTCTCCTGCAGATCCTTCTTCTCCGGCGTGGCCTCGTTGCCCATCTCGGCCTGGATGTTCTTGATCTGCTGTTGCAGGAAGTAGTTGCGCTGCTGCTCGTCAATCTCCTCGTGTGTCTTCTTGCGGATGTCGAGTTTCAGCGACAGCAGCTCGTGCTGCTGGTTCATGTAGCGGATCATCATGAACAGGCGTTCCTTGATGTCGGTGGCGGCGAGCAGCGCCATGCGGTCGCTCACCTTCTCGACGAAATTGCTGCAGACGTAGTTGAGAGCCATGATGTTGTTGGAGATGTTCCGCACCGAGAACGAGGCCTCGTCGGGAATCTCGTCGTTCATCTCGACGAACTCCGTGATGCTGTCGCGCAGGGTGCCCATGGCCGTGTTGAACTCCATGTCATTCTGCGCAGGCACCTTCTCATCAAAGGGGTACACGCGCGAGAGCATGAACTCGGCCTGCGGCAGCTCTTCGCCCAGCGTAATGCGCCGTATGCCCTGCACGATGGCGGTCACCTTGTTGTTCGGCAGATTGATGATCTTCACGAGTTTGGCCATCACGCCCGTGGGGTAGACATCCTTGTGTGTAGGCTCTTCCTTATCCATCGAATACTGGCAGAATACGGCGAACGGCAAGTTCTTCTGCTCCACCTTCTGCAGCAGCCGCAGGCTCTGTTCGCGCCCCACCAGGATGGGCATCACCACGCCGGGGAACATCACGATGTTGCGCACGGTCAACAGCGGCAGCACGGGCGGCACTTCGATATTAATCAGCTCTTTGTAGTCTCCCTCCAAATCGGCTATCAAAGGGAACGTCTTATTTTGGTTTCTGCTCATTCTCAGTCTTTCCTATCTCTTTCGGTCTGCAAAGGTAGTGCAAACCGAGAGAAAAACCAAATTTATTTGAGTTTTTCCGAGGTGCAGCCTACCTT
>CAVJNH010000027.1:0-27804 GCA_963651005.1 Oscillibacter sp. MSJ-31 | reverse complement strand
GCATACTGATACACTTTTTGAACTTCAAAAGTGTCAACTTATTCAGTACACGTCAAATTGTCCCGAGACCCCAAAAAGGGCTATAAAACGCCATGCAACAGACCCCCTCGGTAAGGCAACATCTGCAACGACTTTGACAGACGAAATGCAGGCAAGATGAACCCCCGATACGCTATTGTTCATGCGTACCGGGGGTTCGTTGGTATGTGTCGCTTGAAGAAGCGAGCTTACAGGTTGAACTTGTAGCCGACTGTGAACTGGAACACACTGTTCTTTGAGTCGTCGTTGTCCGTCACCTTCGTCACGCCGACGTTGTAGCGTCCGTCAATCACGAAGTTGTCTATCTCGTAGGACAGACCGACGGGGATGGAGAAGTCGAGTGCCTTGATGTCCACGCCCATGTCGGACAGCTTGCCGCTCACGTCTACGCCCTGTGCGGACATCTTATACTTTGACGTGACGTTGAATCCGGGCTGGATGCCGAGCTTGACGGCCAGCCCCCTGGCTACGTAGACATTGGCCAGGATGGGGATGTTGATGTAGTCCATCTTTGCTGTCATCTTCGCATGCACTCCACTCTCGGATACTGTGCCCTTTGTGCCCTGCATCGAGTACAGTGCACCGGCTGACAGGCTGAACTTGTCCGTGAGTTGATACTCGAACTCTGCACCGACTGCCAGTCCCAGACGCGGGTCTGCGTCGTCATTGTCGGTGAGGTTTGCAATGTTCAAGCCGACCTTCGGTTGGATGGTCAGCGAGCCTACCTCATGCTGTGCAAAGGCGGTTGCCGATACCATGAGGATGGATGCCAAAAGAAACAACTTTTTCATAATTGTTTGATGTTAAAATGTATATAATGTTAATCTGTGGAGGACGAACCGTATGGCTCTCCTAAACACGCTGCAAAGCGTACGATTAAGCGAGGAGAATACAAAAGGAAAACGGTATTAAAAAAGCATAAATCATGATGCTAATGTTCATTATTTCGAGCAAAACATATTATCTTTGCACAAAATAACGAACATTGGCAAGATGAAACGAGTGTTATTACCCAAGCAGAGGAGAATGCTGGAAGAGATGGGACAGCAAATCAAGTTGGCCCGTCTCCGCCGCAACTATACTTCACAAGAGATGGCAGACCGCACGGGTTTGACACGAGGCACAGTCAGCAAGATAGAGGCTGGAGAGGAGTCCGTCGCCCTGGGCAACTATTTCCGTGTGCTTATCGCCTTGGGACTTGACGGAGACATCCTAAGCATTGCCAAAGACGACATTCTCGGCAGAAAGTTGCAAGACGCCCAATTGGAAATTCCCAAAAGGGCTAAATCGTAGGGGACATAGACATGGATATATATGTTTACATTGATGCCTACAACCTGGTGCAAGAGCCCTTGCTGATGGGAGTGCTGAGTGCCACGCAAGTGAGAGGAAAGGAAGTCTTTTCTTTCAAGGCCGACGATGGATGGCTGTCCCATACAGGTCTGACATACTTGGACGCAGACCTACAACCCTATAAAGGCAACCAGTATGTATCACAAGACAAAAGCAACTTTGGCTTGTTCCTCGACTCATGCCCTGACCGCTGGGGACGCGTCCTCATGCAAAGGCGAGAGCGACTCAGAGCCAAGGACAATAATCAGGGTATGCGAAAGCTCCAAGAGTCAGACTACCTGTTGGGTGTTTATGATGGCAATCGCATGGGAGCATTGAGGTTCAAGACCTCGCCCGACGGGCCATTCCTTGATGACGACCAAGCGTTAGCCACACCTCCAGTCACATCCCTCCGTGCCTTGGAGCAAGCCTCGTTGGGATACGAAAGGGAAAACTCCGAAGAATCCCCAGAGTACAGACAATGGATAAGGATGCTTTACAGCCCAGGCTCGTCATTAGGAGGTGCTCGACCGAAAGCAAACGTTGTCGACGCAAAGGGCGACCTTTGGATTGCCAAGTTTCCCAGCCATCACGACAATATGGACGTGGGCGCATGGGAGTACATCGTCACTTCCATGGCACAGGATTTCGGTCTGCGGGTCCCGCAAATTGACGCAAGGCGTTTCTCTTCCCAGCACCACACGTTTATGACAAAACGTTTCGACCGTCAATCCGTCGGCCAGCGACTATACTTCGCCTCGGCAATGACCCTGTTGGGATATGTAGACGGCAATGATGCCAACGATGACATCAGTTATTTGGAACTGGCAGAGTTCCTGCAACGATATGGGAGCAACCGCCAACAAGAGGATATGGTGGAACTTTGGAAACGCATCCTCTTCAACGTCGCCATTTCCAACTGCGATGACCACTTGCGCAATCATGGATTCATCCTTACCCCCAAAGGTTGGGAACTGTCACCGGCCTACGACCTCACTCCAAATCCGGCCGGCACAGGCTTAAAACTGAATATCGATGAATCGGACAATGCCTTGGACATGGACTTGGTTCTTTCCACGGCATCCTTCTACGGCATCTCAGACCAAGAAGCCCTCCGTCAGACGGAGAGGCTAAAGCCCATCATTGCTTCCTGGCGAGGAAGGGCAGAGAGATTAGGCATACCAAGAGCCGAGCAAAACATGATGGAAACGGCCTTCAGCACATTATCGGAAAAGCCGGGCGCGTGAAGACGGGGGTGTTGACAGAGAAAAGCCCAACCGTCGCGGCCGGGCTCTTCTACAAACGAAATAAACTTACATCAAAATACTTACACGCATGCACACGTGCATACAGGCTATGGATAAGAGCAGCCATGGGTCGGCTCCTCTGTACATTCCACTATTCTTCTCAGTTGTCGTACAATCGCCCTTACATCGAGAGCGGTGTACCTGTTTTCCATCGAGGCAGGTCTTCTGACTTTGTTCCCATCCCAGACTCCTTCCCGCCATAAGGGCAGTGGATTGTCTTGTCTGGAATGTCTGAAGGGAACTCACAGCTGCGGGACAGTCGGAGATTTTCACTCACATTCCCTATTAAACGCTGTTACGCGTACCTTGACCGTGCAAAGGTAGTGCAATTTTGCCGGACGGCCAAACAAAACGGCAAAAAAATGCCCCACACGTGCATATTCTGTATGCACCTGTGGGGTATTGGCTTCCGGTAGCCTGTCCGCCGGACAACGCCTGTCCTTAGATTTCCCAGCCGATGGCAGAAGCGCCAAGGACGGCGGCGGAGGCTCCCTCCAGACCACTCACCAGGAACTGCGCCTTGTTCTTGAAGATTTTCAGCACATGGCTGTCGTAGCTCTCCTTGATGGGGTCCATGATGAGTTTCCCGGCCTTGACCAGTCCGCCGAAGAAGATAAAGGCCTCCGGCGAAGAGAATGCGGCAAAGTCGGCACAGGCTTCGCCGAGCATGTGGCCGGTGAAGTCGAAGATTTCCTTGGCCAGACCGTCGCCTTTTCCTGCGGCGATGCTGACATCAAGGGACGTGATCTTGGCCGGATCCATCTCGCGGAGCAGGGACGGACGGTCGGTCTTTACCAACATCTCGCGGGCTGTACGTGCCACGCCCGTGGCCGAGCAGTAGGCTTCCAGACACCCGGTGCGCCCGCAACCGCACGGACGGCCCTCTGCGCCGCGCACCATGATGACGTGGCCCAACTCGCCGGCAAACCCGTCGTGGCCGTAGAGCAGTTGCCCGTTGACGACGATGCCCGAACCCACGCCGGTGCCGAGGGTGATGACGATGAAGTTCTTCATGCCCCGTGCCACGCCGTAGACCATCTCGCCCAAAGCAGCGGCGTTGGCGTCGTTGGTCAGTGCGACGGGAATGCCCAGTGCGTCGCTGAACATCTTGGCCAAGGGCACGATACCATCATGGCCCCACGGCAGGTTGGGGGCGAACTCGATGGTGCCCTTGTAGTAGTTGCCGTTGGGTGCTCCGATTCCCATGGCCTTGATGTTCCCGATGCCCCCCATCTGGTCAATGATGGGCTGCAGGGCTTCGACAGAGGCTTTCACATAATCTTCTGCGGAAGCGTATCCGCCGGTTTTGATGGCTGTCTGCGTCTTGATGTCACCGCGTGCATCAACGATGCCGAATACTGAATTGGTGCCGCCGAGATCGAGTCCGATGACGTACGGTTTGATACCTTGCTGTTCACTCATAAACTGTAGTATTTTTATCTTTTAAGTTACTGTTTTTAGCATTTACGACGGCAAAGTTATGAAAAAATCGGCGAATGGGCAAAGATTTTCGGAAATAAAAGGCGGAAACGAGTTTTTCTTTGTATTCTGCTCGCTTAATCGTACCTTTGGGCTTCGCCCTTAGGTAGGCTGCACCTCGGAAATAAAAGAAAAAGCGAGTTTTTCTTTGTATTTCCCTCGGTTTGCACTACCTCTGGCCTGTGGCCGAAGGTACTCACGCTCGGAAATAAAAGAGAAAAAACCTTTTTCTCTTTGTATTTCTCTCACTAATTCGTACCTTTGCATTCGATATGCCGTTTCCTATACATATAAATATTGTCGATCTGGTGTTCAAGGGAATGCTCATCGGCATGATTGCCTCGGCACCGATGGGGCCTGTCGGCGTGCTCTGCGTGCAGCGCACACTGAACAAGGGCCGTTGGTTCGGGTTCATCACGGGCGTGGGAGCCGCCGTGAGTGACATCATCTATGCTGCCGTCACCGGCTTCGGTATGGCCTTCGTCATGGACTTCATCAACAACGACACGAACAAGTTCTACCTCCAGATTATCGGTAGCGTCATCCTGCTGGCCTTCGGTATCTACACCTGGCGATCCGACCCCACACGCAACATCCATCAGTCGGGCAAGCCACGCGGGTCGTTGACCCACAATGCCATCACGGCCTTTCTGGTCACCTTCTCCAATCCCCTCATCATCTTCCTGTTCATGGGCCTCTTCGCCCAGTTCGCCTTTGTCATTCCCGACAGGCCGTTCGAGATGGTGGTGGGCTTTGCCAGCATCGTGGCGGGAGCACTGGTCTGGTGGTACGGACTCACGTGGCTCATCGACAAGGTGCGCGGCATCTTCGATGCGGGCGGCATCCGCATCATCAACCAGATTATCGGAGCCGTCGTCATCATCTTCTCGGTGATTTTCCTCTTCGGCACCTGCACCAACCTCTATCGTTTTTAGGACAACCGGATTATGCAAATAGCACAACAGCTCAGAAAGACAAACATCGCGGAATACCTGCTCTATATGTGGCAGGTGGAGGACATCATACGGGCCTTCGACTGCTCGCTGAGCCGCATCCGCCGCGAATACATCGACCGCTTCGATTACAGCGACGAACAGAAGGAAGAGGAGGCGGACTGGTTCGGCAATCTCATCCGCATGATGAACAGTGAAGGCTGCCGCGAGAAAGGCCACCTGCAAATCAACAAGGTCACCCTGCAGATGCTCGTAGAGCTGCACGCCCAACTGCTGGAAAGCCCGAAATTCCCCTTCTACAGTGCCGAATACTATAAGGTGCTGCCCTACATCGTGGAACTGCGCAACCGCGGTGCCGACAAGGAGGAGAACGAGATAGAGACCTGCTTCAACTCGCTCTACGGCGTGATGCTGCTGCGCCTCAAGAAGCAGGAGATCACGCCCAACACGCAACACGCCATCCGGGAAATCAGCACCCTGATAGGCATGCTCAACGACTATTACTTCAAGGACAAGGAAGAACCCCTTCAATTCGAATGAAACCATGAACATACTGATTACCGGTTGCCACGGACAGCTGGGCAACGAGATACAACGGTTGGAGGCGGACTATCCGCACCACACCTTTTATAATACGGACCGCGGAGAACTCGACATCACCGACAGCGAGGCCATCGGGCGGTTCGTGGAGGAACACGCCGTCGACGGCATCATCAACTGCGCCGCCTACACGGCTGTGGACAAGGCTGAAAGTGACGAGGAACTCTGCACCCTGCTCAACGCCACGGCACCGGCCTATCTGGCACGCGCCGTCGGACAGCGGGGCGGATGGATGGTGCAGGTGTCCACCGACTATGTCTTCGACGGCACGCAGCACACCCCCTATGTCGAGACGGACGAGACCCACCCCGACAGCGTCTACGGAAAGACCAAGCTCGTCGGGGAGTTCAACGTGCTGAAGTGCTGCAAGCAGTCGATGGTCCTCCGCACGGCGTGGCTCTACTCCACCTTCGGCAACAATTTCGTGAAGACGATGATCCGGCTGGGACACGAGCGGCAGGAGATGGGCGTCGTCTTCGACCAGATCGGCACTCCCACCTACGCCCACGACCTGGCCGTGGCCATCATGGCCGCCGTGGAACAGGGCATCCAGCCCGGCATCTACCATTTCTCCGACGAGGGCGTCACCTCCTGGTACGATTTCACGAAGGCCATCCACCGGTTGGCCGGCATCACCACCTGCCACGTGCGCCCCATCCATACGGCTGAATATCCGTCGGCCGCCCCGAGACCCAGCTACAGTGTGCTGGACAAAACCAAATTCAAGACCACTTACCACATGGAAATCCCCCACTGGGAAGATAGTCTGAAATCCTGTATCGACAAGTTATGAATCAAGAAATAGAAAGAAGAAGAACCTTTGCCATCATCTCCCACCCGGATGCCGGAAAGACCACGCTGACCGAGAAATTTCTGCTCTTCGGCGGACAGATTCAGGTGGCCGGAGCGGTGAAAAGCAACAAAATCAAGAAAACCGCCACCTCCGACTGGATGGACATCGAAAAGCAACGCGGCATCTCGGTGTCCACCTCCGTCATGGAGTTTGACTATACGCCCGAAGGGACGGACACGGAGTATAAGGTGAACATCCTCGACACGCCGGGTCACCAGGACTTTGCCGAGGACACCTACCGCACACTGACCGCAGTCGACTCGGCCATCATCGTGGTGGACGGAGCGAAGGGCGTGGAGGCTCAGACCCGCAAGTTGATGAACGTCTGCCGGATGCGCAACACACCCGTCATCATCTTCATCAACAAGATGGACCGCGAGGGGCGCGACCCTTTCGACCTGCTCGACGAGTTGGAGCAGCAACTGGAAATCAAGGTGCGCCCCCTCTCCTGGCCCATCAACCAAGGGGCCAAGTTCAAGGGGGTCTACAATATCTACGAACAGAAGCTCGACCTCTTCACACCCGACAAGCAACGCGTGACGGAGAAAGTGGAGATCGACATCCACAGTACCGCCCTCGACGAAAGGGTGGGGGAACAGGATGCCGGCAAACTGCGGGAAGACCTGGAACTCGTGGACGGGGTCTATCCCGCGTTCGATGTGGAGACCTACCGTGCCGCCGAGGTGGCTCCGGTGTTCTTCGGGTCAGCCCTCAACAACTTCGGCGTGCAGGAACTGCTCAACTGCTTCGTCCGGATTGCGCCAAGCCCGCGGGAGACGAAAGCCGAGGAGCGCATCGTGAAACCCGACGAGCCCAAGTTCACGGGCTTCATCTTCAAGATAACGGCCAACATCGACCCCAACCACCGATCGTGCATCGCTTTCTGCAAGGTCTGCTCCGGCAAGTTCCTGCGCAACCAGCCCTACCTCCACGTGCGGCAAGGCAAGATGCTGCGCTTCTCCAGTCCCACCCAGTTCATGGCACAGCGCAAGAGCACCATCGACGAAGCCTGGCCGGGCGACATCGTGGGACTGCCCGACAACGGCATCTTCAAGATCGGCGACACGCTGACCGAGGGCGAGACGCTCCATTTCCGCGGTCTGCCGTCGTTCTCGCCCGAACTCTTCAAATACATCGAGAACGACGACCCGATGAAGTCGAAACAGTTGCAGAAGGGCATCGACCAGTTGATGGACGAGGGCGTGGCCCAGTTGTTCGTCAACCAGTTCAATGGCCGCAAGATTATCGGCACGGTGGGACAGTTGCAGTTTGAAGTCATCCAGTACCGGTTGGAGAACGAATACAACGCCAAGTGCCGCTGGGAACCCGTCCACCTCTACAAGGCCTGCTGGATAGAGAGCGACGATGCCGCCGAGCTGGACAACTTCAAGAAACGCAAGTACCAGTATATGGCCAAGGACAAGGACGGGCGCGACGTGTTCCTTGCCGACTCCAGCTATGTGCTCTCGATGGCACAGCAGGATTTCGAACACATCAGATTCCATTTCACCTCAGAATTCTAAACGCCTATGACCCAAGAAGAAGATATACGCAACGCCGTGGAAGTGCTCCGCAAGGGCGGTGTCATCCTCTATCCCACAGACACCGTGTGGGGCATCGGGTGTGATGCCACCAACAGCGAAGCCGTGAAGCGCGTCTACCAGATCAAGCAGCGCGACGACTCGAAGGCACTCATCTGTCTCGTGGACAGCGACGCACGTCTCCAACGCTATGTGCGCAAAGTGCCTGACGTGGCCTGGCAACTCATCGACTGCTGCGACACGCCGACCACCGTCATCCTCGACGGGGCGGTCAATCTGGCCGAGAATCTGGTGGCCGACGACGGATCCATCGGCATCCGCATCACCCGGGAGCCGTTCTCCAAGGAACTGTGCTTCCGCTTCCAGAAAGCACTGGTGTCGACCTCGGCCAACATCAGCGGTGAACCGGCCGCACAGAACTACGGCGACATCGACCCGAAGATTGTCGAGGCCGTGGACTACGTCTGCTGGAGCCGCCGGCAGGAGCACAAGCCCCATCGGCCGTCCAGCATCATCAAACTGACCGAGGACGGACAAGTTACCGTCCTCCGGAAATAAACCCTCCTTCCCGACCCGACAAAAGAACCGACATGAGCCATCAGGAGACCGCGATACACAACGGCTGGATACAGCAGATACACCACTGGCGCACCACCCACGTGAGCGACAGGATGTTCCTGTTGGTGCTGGCATTCCTCGTGGGGCTACTGTCTGCCGTCGCCGCCTTCATCCTGCACAGCCTCATCAACCTGATCGGCTCGCTGCTGACCGGAAAGTTCACCGTCACGGGGTCCAACTGGCTCTACCTCGTCTATCCCGTCATCGGCATCTACCTCACCTCCCTCTTCGTGCGCCACATCGTCAAGGACAACATCTCCCACGGCATCACGCGCATCCTCTATGCCATCTCGTCGAAACAGTCGCGGCTGAAAGCCCACAACACCTGGTCGTCGGTCATCGCCTCGGCCATCACCATCGGCTTCGGTGGTTCCGTGGGTGCGGAGGCCCCTATTGTGCTGACGGGTTCGGCCATCGGGTCACGGCTCGGCCAACTGTTCCGCCTCGACAACAAGACCCTGATGACCCTCGTGGGGTGCGGTGCTGCAGGGGCCATTGCCGGCATCTTCAAGGCTCCGATAGCCGGACTGGTCTTCACCCTGGAGGTGCTGATGATTGACCTGACGATGGCTTCGCTGTTGCCCGTGCTGGTGTCGTGTGTCACCGCCACCTGCTTCACCTATATCTTCAGCGGCGCGTCGACCCTGTTCACCTTCCATCTCGACAACGACTGGACGGTAGGGCGCGTGCCGGCCTGCATCCTGCTGGGAATCACCTGCGGACTGGTCAGCCTGTATTTCATCCGTACCATGAACGCCTGCGAGGATGTCTTTGCACGCTTCAAGGACAGACCTTATATCAAGCTGCTGATCGGTGGCAGCGTGCTCAGCGCACTCATCTTCCTCTTTCCGTCGCTCTACGGTGAAGGCTACCGCGCCATCAACCTGCTGCTCAACGGCAGGACGGAGGCCGACTGGAACCAGATTCTCGACAACTCGCTCTTCTACGGACATCCCGAATACCTGATGGTCTACCTTGCCCTGGTGCTCTTCACCAAGGTGTTCGCCACCTCGGCGACCAACGGCGGGGGCGGCTGCGGCGGAACGTTCGCACCGAGCCTGTTCATCGGCTGCTTCACCGGATTCCTCTTCTCGCGGCTGTGGAACATCAACGAGGTCGGGGTCTATGTGCCCGAGAAGAACTTCGCGCTGTTGGGCATGGCCGGCGTGATGTCGGGCGTGATGCACGCCCCGCTGACGGGCATCTTCCTCATCGCCGAGATTACCAGCGGTTACAACCTCTTTATGCCGCTCATGATTGTCTCGGTGTCGGCCTACCTCACCATCATCATCTTTGAACCCCACAGCATCTACGGCATGCGGCTGGCACGACAGGGCAAGCTGCTTACCCATCATACCGACCACTCCGTGCTCACGCTGATGAACATGGAAACGGTCATCGACCGCGACTACCAGTCGGTGGATGCGGACATGGAACTGGGACAGATGGTGCATAAGATCAGCCGATCCCGGCAGAGCGTCCTCCCCGTGACGGATGCCGCCGGACACTTGTTGGGCGAGATCGACATCGTTCGCATCCGCCACGTGATGTTCCGCACGGAACTCTACCACCATTTCCGGGCGCGGCAGCTCATGACGGAGCCGGCCGCAGTGCTCACCGACGGCACGCCGATGACCGAGGTGATGAAGACCTTTGAGCGCACCCAGGCCGACTGGCTTCCCGTGTTGGATGCCGACCGCTGTCTGCGCGGCTATATTTCGCAGAAGCGCGTCTATGGAATGTACCGTAAGATGGTGCGCGACTTCAGTCAAGAATAAACATAATGGTATCGTGATGAAGAAAGAAGATTTGAGAATCGTTTTCATGGGCACTCCCGAGTTTGCTGTCGGGACGTTGCAGGCACTGGTGGAGCATGGCTACCGCGTCGTGGCCGTGGTCACCAAACCCGACAAGGCCGTCGGCCGCCACGGTTCGGTGCTCCAGGCTTCGGCGGTGAAGCAATATGCACTGGAACACAGCCTCCCCGTCCTGCAACCCGAGAAGATGAAGGACGAGGCTTTCGTGGAGGAACTGCGCAGCTATCAGGCCAACCTCCAGATTGTGGTGGCGTTCCGTATGCTGCCCGAAGTGGTGTGGGCGATGCCCGAATACGGCACGTTCAACGTTCATGCCGCCCTGCTGCCGCAGTACCGCGGCGCGGCACCCATCAACTGGGCCATCATCAACGGCGAGCGGCAGACGGGGGTGACCACCTTCTTCCTTGACCACGACATCGACACCGGGCGGATCATCATGAGCCGTCCGTTCGCCATCCCCGACGAGGCCGACGTGGAGTATGTCTACGACGGTCTGATGCGTCTGGGCGCACAGCTCTGCCTTGACACCGTGGACTGTATCGTGGCCGCCGACGGCCATCCGGCCACCACGGTACAGACCGTAGCCGACGGCGAGGAACTGAAAGGTGCTCCGAAGCTCTTCAAGGAAAACTGCATGATAGACTGGAGACAGCCGGCCAAGCGGGTGTATGATTTCGTGCGGGGACTCAGTCCGGTGCCCGGAGCATGGACGAACCTGATTACGCCCGACGGCAAGGCCACCCTGTTGAAGGTGTACCGCACCGCCAAAACCGGACAATCGGCCTCCCCGGCACGCCCCGGCACGCTCTGCATCGCGGACAAGCAACTGCTCGTGGCCACCGGCGACGAGTGGATCTGCCTGAAGGAACTCCAGTTGGCCGGCAAGAAACGCATGGCGGCACGCGACTTCCTCAACGGGATGAAAGACCTGGAGCAATGTCGCGTGGAATAAACGGAAATACCTACTGAAACCTGAACCATAAAACAATTGAAAAAATGACAAGAGTTTCTCCATCGTTGCTGGCGGCCGATTTTCTGCATCTCGACCGCGACATTGAGATGATCAACAGAAGTGAAGCCGACTGGCTTCATCTCGACGTGATGGACGGGGTCTTCGTGCCCAATATCTCCTTCGGTTTCCCCGTACTGGAAGCCGTGGCTTCCGTGTGCCGGAAGCCGCTGGATGTCCATTATATGGTGGTTCATCCCGAACAGTACATCCGCCGGACAGCCCAACTGGGAGCCATGATGATGAATGTCCACGTGGAGGCTTGCCGCCATCTGCACCGCACGATACAGGAAATCCACGATGCCGGCATGCAGGCCGGTGTCACGCTCAACCCCTCCACACCGGTTTCCATGCTGGAGGACATTGCCGCCGAGGTGGACATGGTCTTGCTGATGAGTGTCAACCCGGGGTTCGGCGGACAGCGGTTCATCGAGAACACCATCGGAAAGGTGCAACGGTTGCGCCAACTCCTGGACCGCACGGGCAGCAAGGCACTGATAGAAGTGGACGGCGGCGTGCAGGGCGAGACCGCTCCGCGGCTGGTCAAAGCCGGTGTCGATGTGCTCGTCAGCGGCAGCTATGTCTTCAAGAGCAAGCAACCCGAACAGACCATCTGCGAGTTGCGCAGGCTCTGACTTTGAGTGATATACTTCTCCTTCGTTTCAAATCGTACCAAGTCATTTTTTTAATAGTCACTAAGCAATATGATACCAAAAATAATTCACCTATGTTGGATGAGTGGAGACCCTTATCCAAAGGACATCCGGAAATGTTTGGACAGCTGGAAGAAGTTTCTTCCCGATTATGAAGTATGGGTATGGAATCCGGAGCGGTTCGACCTCAATTCGTCTGCGTGGGTAAAGGAGGCCTACGAAAAGAAGAAATATGCCTTTTGCGCAGACTATATCCGGCTCTATGCCCTGTACCATTACGGTGGCATCTATCTGGACTCGGACGTGGAAGTGTTGAAGTCGTTCAATCCTCTCCTGAAGTTGCCTTACTTCATCGGCATGGAGTCCAAGCAATACTTTGAGGCTGCCGTCATCGGGGCAGAGAAGGGGAATGTCTTCATCGGCCATATCATGAAGCATTATGACGGCAGACACTTCGTCAAGGAAAATGGGGGGGGGGTATTGATACGCAAATCATGCCGGAGATCATGATGCAGAACACTGAGGGGAAGTGGAAGAGAAATCTTATCCACGACATCTCGGAGTTTGTGTACGACGATGGCATCCTTAATGTATTTGACTATGACTGGTTTAGCCCTATCGACTCCATGGGGAAGAGGTATGTTCTGCGCACCACCTCCAACTCTTATTGCATCCATCATTTTGCCAGTGCATGGGTGGATTGGAAAGTAAAGTTTCTCGTCTGGATCTTCGGATATAACTCGCCCACAAGGGACAAAATACAAAAGGCAGGAAGGAAAATTATCAACCTGGTAAAAAGGCTACGCTGAGGCATAGGGGATGATTTCTGTTAAATAATCATTATAAAAGATGGTTGGTTGGCGGAAATGTTGTATCTTTGCTCTCGATAGAAAGATAAACGAGTTATGATAAGCGATATAGAGATAAAGTCTTTTGGGCCGATGGCCGAGGCGAAATTCACCGGACTGGGGAACTTGAACCTGCTGATAGGGCGCAATGGGTCAGGAAAAACTTATTTCCTGAAGAGCTTGTATGCGGCATTGAAAACCGTGGAGCAGTATCGACGGGGCAGGGAGCCTCGCAGCGAGAAGGAATTGCTTTCTGACTCTCTATACTGGACGTTCCAGACCAATGCCCTCGGGACACTGGTGAGGAAAGGAGACTCGGCGTTGAACTTCTGGATGAGGTCGGAGAAGGGTGGGGAATTTGTTTATTCCTTCGGACCAAGCACCACCAAACTGGTGCAGACCTTACGGAATGGTTTCGCCCAGACGGATGCCAACAGCATTTTCATACCCGCCAAGGAAATCGTGTCGCTGCAAGACGTGATACTCCATTCTTATGAGGTGGACAAGGAGTTTGGCTTCGACAAGGCCTACGTAGACTTGGCCCGCGCCTTGAGCAAGACGACGCAGGGACGCAACTTCAAGGAGTTTGCCGACGCGAGAAAGCTGTTGACGGATGCCATACAGGGTAGGTTGGAGTATGACGAGGAAAAGAAAATGTGGATGTTCAAGGATTCGAACCGTCGTGTGTTCGAGATTAACATCACATCTGAGGGCATCAAGCGGCTCTCCATCCTCGACTTGCTCTTGGGCAACCATTATCTCACCCGTAATTCCGTTGTCATCATCGACGAGGCTGAGGCCAACTTGCACCCAGAATTGATACGTCGGTTTATGGAGATATTGGTTTGCTTGGCCAAGGCCGGATTGCAGTTGTTTATCTCCACCCATTCCTTTTTCGTCATTAAGAATCTCTATGTCTTGGCGCATAAGCACCAGATGAGCATCCCCACCTACTCCTTCACGGACGCAAGCGTGGAGCACAGTGACTTGCTGGAAGGTATGCCCGAGAATCCCATCATTCAAGAATCTATCAACATCTACAGGGAGGAGATAGAACTGCCATGATAGAATTCGAGGAATCCCATATGAAGTTCGGCTTTCCCGAAGGGAATTTGTATCATATCGAGAAAAGTCCGCTGATGAGGAGAATTGAAGGCTTTGCGGTATGCGAGTGTGTCGCAAGGCTGGGCGACAAAGTGTGCTTTATCGAGGCCAAAAGTTCTTCGCCAAGGCCTAAGGGTGAGGTGCGCTTTGATGGGTTTGTGGCAGAGATAACCAAGAAATTCGCCGATTCCCTGAGCGTTTACCATGCGGCATTGGCTAGGCATGACGACGAGCCTGTACCAGAAGGCTTGCGCTCTCTGGATGTAAGGACGGCCGACTATCAGTTGTACTTGATTGTGTATGGACATCATCCAGAATGGCTTATCCCTTTGAGCGATGCGTTGAAAAGTAGGCTGAGGAATGTGCTGAAGGTTTGGAACGTGAGGGATGTGGCGGTAAAGGTAATCAATGAGAAAATGGCCTTGCAAAAGGGGCTGATTTTAGGTTTGGAGGAAAAATAGAATTGGCAATATCTAATGCCAAGAAAAACATAACGTTAGAAAAGAACAATTTTTATCATCATGTATTAGGTTGCATACACTATAGTGTGCAGCCTTGTGATGTAGTATGCTCGGCATGAGCATTGTTTAATGGGTGAAAGTCCCGAGTAAGCCCTAATAGTGGGAATTACATAGCCAAGAGCAAGGGTGTTTATCGCGAGGTGAAATCTGAAAGAAGCTGGCGGCAAACATCTGGCCTAACGAACAGAAACTTCATACAAGGCATATGACTGTGGATGAGATGTGTCCATTCGATGTACCATGACGGAGTAAAGTTTGCCGTGAGAAGTCAGCAGAGGTCATAGTACCCAAGATGCGAGTTATCTATAGGGAAGGACCGAATCGTACAGTGCAATAGTAAATGACTGCTACTCTGAGAGTCTTTTGTAGTCAGATGTCCGAAAGAAACTCTCTATTCATACGATAGGCCGGAAGCCGACAATAGGATAGAAGTGACACGTATCGAAGGGATGGCTGAAAACAACTTGTCACACATCGTGAGATGAGAAAGTACGAAACCGCCGTATGCCGAACGGCACGTACGGTGGTGTGGGAGGTCGGTAAATGTGAAAGTAGAAGGCAAATGCCTTTTATGATTAGCATTTACCTCCTACTCGATTTGTATCATACAATCTTATGAGAAAGCATATCGTCTGTTTCCACCTCTACAACGACTACAGCGGAAGTCCGAAGGTGCTGCGTATGGTATTGGAGGGATGCTGCAGGAGGAACATCAGGTAGACTTGGTGACATCGCGTGGCGGCGTGCTGGATAAGCTGCAGGGAAAAGAGGTGAGCGGAGGACTGTTCGGACAAGACCGCTACGGGCTGGATGTAAAATGGATGTGGCCGGTGACGTCATGGCTGGCTATTGACGCGCAGTTGGGCTTCACGGGCTATTGGTCGATGGCTGTAGATTGGGATATGAGCGACATGGACTGCGTGACGGGATGGATTGACACAAGGGCGTATCTGGAGAAATATGACACGGAGTTCAGAGTGAGAGGCTGGCGTTACGTCTATGAGGACTATGGGGTGACGGGGGAGTGTATGCGACACTTCAAGCACTGTACAGTAGGCGTGTACGCTCAATATAGTAATATTGGCAAGGAGAACGGTGGCTTCAAGGTAATCATGATGCTACCGCCGTATGC
This sequence comes from Oscillibacter sp. MSJ-31, assembly GCA_963651005.1. Taxonomy (GTDB): domain Bacteria; phylum Bacteroidota; class Bacteroidia; order Bacteroidales; family Bacteroidaceae; genus Prevotella. The sequence goes on along the minus strand of CAVJNH010000027.1, from coordinate 11,998 downwards.
CAAAAAGACAAGGAAAGTGAATGTGCGGCCTGCATCGAACTTCAGGTTGCTCTACGACATACAGGCCGACCCATGGTCGAACAGAACGTACAATACCGACCCCGAGGAGAACAAGAGGGGAAATGGTGGCCGGCTGTCGCCATCGGCACCAACGATCCCGTGGGAACCCATGGTGACGGTGGAACGCCGAGTAAAGAAAAACCGTCAAACAAGGGTGACAGCAAGAGTCAGTACTTCAGTAACTACTATGTGGCAGCGACGAAACACGTGGCACTGAAAGCTGGCGAGATTAGGGTGCACATGGCATACAGAAAATTCAAGCGGGACTACAATACCTGTTGGAATGGCGTGGTAGGCGGTCTGACATTCCGCCCGGCCTTTTCAAAAAACCTGCGAGCCATCGCTGAATGTACAGGTGACGACATCAACGTCGGTGCAGACTGTCTACTATGGAAACATCTGCTGGTGCAAGTGTCGCTACAGAACGGAAAATACTTCTCTGGCGGTCTATGCTTCCAAGCAAACCTGTTGAATTCAAAGAAATAAAGTCACCCGGTCCGCTCCTTACAGGATGTTCCGCCGCCGGGCCATGCGCCGCATATTGCGGAGCGCGTAGTGCATACGTCCCAGTGACGTGTTGATGCTGACCTGCGTAATCTCGGCAATGTCCTTGAACTGCAGTCCCTTGTAGTAGCGCATCATTACCACCTCGCGCTGCTCGTCGGGCAGCGACTCCATCAGTTGCCGCATACAGCCCCTCATCTCCTCGGCCACCATCATTTCCTCACGGTTCCTGTTGCGCGGAGCACAGTCGACGAAGGCCAGCAGTTCGCCATCATGGATGGAGACCTGCAGACCCTTCCGCTGCTTCCTGACCTCGTCAATCAGCAGGTTGCGGGCGATGCGCATCAGCCAGAAAATGAACTTGCCTTGGTGGCAATATTGCCCTTCCTTCAGCTTCACGATGACCCGGATAAGGGTTTCCTGAAAGAGGTCCTCCGCCCGGTCCTTGTCGTGGGTCAGTGCCACGATGAAGTTGAACAACGGCCGCTGGTTACGCGCCAGCAACTCGTCGAAAGCCGCATCCTTGCCCTCCAAATAAGCCTGCACCAACACATCGTCGGAACATTCTGTCAGTCGTTTCATGATTCAAATGTCGTTGTTTCTTGAGGGTAGAATCACTTCGATAGGCGCATGGGATTAAGCGGTTGGCGGCAATATTGCCTTATGGTCTGCAAAGTTAGGAAAAAATCTCAGCATCGCCAAACGATTCCGCCGGAAATCGGAAAATTTGTAAAAAAGGTCAAGCGTAGCTGTGCATGCCACCGAGGAAATAGTTGACCCCGAAGTAGGTCATCAACACGGCGAGGAAGGCCGCAAACATATAAAGGTGGTACGTCACGGCGCGGCGTGGTGCGCAGAGCACGTTGCGGTGCAGCGGCACGGCATAAATCAACAGGGTGATGAGTGCCCAGACCTCCTTCGGATCCCAGCTCCAGTACTTCCCCCACGACACGTTGGCCCATACCGCTCCCAGAAAAATGCCACCTGCCAACAGGAAAACGGCGGGGTAGAGCATCAACTGCGACAGGACGGTGAGCTGCTCCTCACGCGCCGACTGGCCGCGCCGATGGGCCGCCAATGCCACGACGGCACTGATCATGGTGAAGGAGAAGAGGGCGTAGGCCATCATCACCAGACTGACATGGATGGAGAGCAGCGGCGATTGGAGTACGGGCATCAGGGCCGTGATCTGTGGATTCTTGTCGACCAGATGGGCTACCAACAGCGTGAAACCCGACAGCAGCAGGGCGAAGGGGACGACCACCGGGAGACGGCGATGGAGCAGCAGTCCCGTGGTCTGGATGCACAGTGCCAGAAACAACATGGTTTCGTAGCCGTTGCCCATGGGAATATGTCCGCTGATGTACCAGCGCAAGGCATAGGCCGTCAGCAGCGTCAGCCACGAAAGCCCTCCCAACAGACAGACGGCTGACCATACGGTGCGGCGGCGACGGAACGGCGGAGCGAGCAACAGGACGAAAGCCCCTGCTCCCAGAGTGAGGTTCCACATGAACAGCAGACGGACAAAGGGAACCCGGTTGTAGCCTATTTCTGCCGAGAAACGAAGGGAATCGACGGTCGCATTGTGAGCTGGACGCACCAGAGACCCTTCGGTGAGCATCAGGATGATGCCGACCTTCTCGTCGAGTTCCCGAACGGCCTTGGACTCCTTTCCGTCGGAGGACAGCTGCGTCAGCCGGTACTGTCCCCTCCCGTCGAAGAGGTCTGCCAGCCGCGCATACTTCCCGTCGATGCCCAACTGTTGCCGCAGTCTGCCGTCTTTTATCAGCAGCATCGGCTCGTCTTTCCATACTTCGGGGCGTTGCAGCCAACCGTAGACCACCTGTTCGGGACTCAGCCCCTTGTAGGTGTCGCGACCATAGATTTTCAGCAGGAAATCGCGTGCCAGCGTGTTGAACGGAGCCACGCGGCCATTGTAGACCACGGGCATCTTCTCCAATGCTTCTGCACGCTCGGCGGAAAGGGTCGGCACACTGCGGGCCTGCATTGTCAGACCGCACGCGGCCAACAGCACGAACACGGCCCCTTGGCGCAGAACCGGCGAACGCAACAGCCGCATGAACGTTTCGCGGCGGTTGAACAGCACACAGACCATCGACAGTCCAAGCAACACATAGCCGCAGTAGGTTACCGGTGTCCCCCAAGGGTCGTAGTACACGGTCAAGACGGAACCTTGACGGTCGGGGTCGAACGAGGTCTGGTAGAACCGGTAGCCGTCCACTTCCAGAATATGGTTCATCGAGACGACGGCCTTGTGGTTCTGGCCGTCGCCGGTGGTGTAGCTCAAGCGGCTTTGGAAGTCCTGAGGGGTCTGGGTGCCCGGATAGCAGATGACGGAGAAGCCGTCGAGCGTCATCTGCCGGAACGGCAATGGAGCCGACAGCGGCGTGCCTTTCTCCTCGTAATGGGTGGCCGGCTGTCCTTGGCGCAGATGGAGCGTCCCTTCCCTGCTGGTCCACCACGAGGTGGCTGCCCCGGCCAGAATCAGCAACAACGAGGCGTGGAGCAGGAACACACCGGGTCTGCGCCAGAGCCGCGTGCGCCAGAGGACCACCACGCCGCCAACGGCCAGCAGTGCCCATAGGGCGAAGAACCACCAGGTATGGTAGACGTGGGAGGCGGCATACGCCGCCCCCTGCCGTTGTTCCATGAAGGTGGCTACGGCCAGGATGACGACAATCAAGCCTATGACGGCGGTGGGCACGGGGCGGAGTTGCTTCATGGGGAGTTAGTTCTGCAAGGGTGAGGTCAGAACGGCTTGTACTGTGGGTTGCTGGCCGGACGAACCGCCATGCACTCCATTTCGATGAGCCAGCCCGGACGGCACACCGGCGCATGGACAATCACGTAGGGACGGCCCGGGAAGCGTTCGGCAAACATCCGGCTCACCACGGCATAGTCGGAACTGTCGCGCAGGTAGACCACCATCATGCCCACATCGTCCATCGTGCAGTCGGCCTCGGCCAGCAGGGCATCGACGTTCTCCCACATCCGGAGAGCCTGGCGGCAGATGTCCTTCGGGTGGACAATCTGTCCCTTGTTGTCGATACTGGCCGTTCCGGAGATGAACACCTGGCGGCGGTCACCATAGTCGACGGCTGTGCCGCGCTCGAAACTCACCCCGTAGTCGCTGGTGCGGTTCAGGTGGGTCGGGGCATAGAGGAACGACACCTGCCCCTCCGCGAGGCCGTCCACCGCATAGTTGTCCAACTGCGACAGCACGTTGGGGTCGGCCTGCCGTCCGCCGATGCCTGTCGAGGCGATGAAATGCGTGTGGACGGTGAGCCCTTGGGTGAAGAAGAACTGGTTGCGGGCGCGCACCACTCCCCCGTAGTTCAAATCCACGTCGTTGACGAAGAACCATGTGCGGATGCAGTTGTCCTTCAGGGTGCAGCCTTCTTCGAGGAGCTGCATATTGTATTCGTTGAAGAGCAGGCGGGTCTGGTATTCCGAGTTGGCCGCCAGATTATGCGCACTGCCGTTCCACAAATGCCGGAAAGCCCCGTGGCGCACCTCGTAGAGTCCGCTCTTGCCGATGCCGGTCTGCACCCCCGTCATAAGGTAGACCCATACGGCCACCTTCGTTCCGTCAAGCGGCGGTTGCTGGATGATGCTCTTGGCGCAGTCGGTCATGTCGGCGGCCACCACCTCGTCCTCCTGGTTGGCCGCGTCGCTGAGGAAGTAGCGTTTGAAGACGCAGCGTGCCCCGGGCAACTCGCGCTCCACCAGAGAGGCATAGACCTCCATGACGGCCTGTAACTGTCGGGGGAAACTCAGGGTCGCATCGTCGATGTGAATCATGGCGTGGTATTCCGTCACTTCCGTGCCGTTGTCGAAACGGAAAATGTCGGCGTGTGCCTTTTCTTGTCTTATCGTGTTGAGTCTGTTCATATTCTTCTTTTGTTGTTTATTCCTTCGCCCCCGCGTCAATCCATTGGTCGATGAGGGGCAGGATGAACTGCGCGCTCTTTTCCGACACGAGGTCGAAATGGTTCATCGAAATGCCGTCCACGTGCTCGTCGTTCAGCACCATGTGGAGCACACTGCCCTCCGCATGGCCCGGCTCCACCAGCATGGCACCGTCCACCTTTCTGGAGGCTTTGCCCACCAACGCCGCGTATGCCTTTCCTGCGGTAAGGTCGAGGCCGGCTGCGGCGTAGTTGCTGGCTCCGTGACAGCTGGCGCAGGTCGTGTTGAGGAATCCCTGCTGGATGGCGTTGAACATACTGACATCCACGGTGCCCGGCTCCAGACGGACGGTGTCGCGCACCCCGTCCGTCGACCTTTCGCAGAAAGTCATCACGTGGCGGCGCAGGCGGTCGAGCACGCAGAGGCGGACGCTGGTCACCTCGTCGGGGATGTTGTTCATCGTCATCGACACCCGTCCGTCGCCGTCGGCCTGTACGGCCTTCGAGATGCTGGCGTAGTCGTCGCCGTCGGCAAAGCCCGCCAATGCCACCGTGTAGTGGTCGGTCCAGCGGTCAAGTCCCGTGACGGTGGCCGTCAGGCGTGCCGATTGTCCGGTGCTGTCCACCTCCACCTCGCTGTAGATGCGCCCGTCGTCGCAGGCGGCCAGCAGCAGGGCTGCGGCGAGCGCGAAGATACGGATTTTCTTCGAAATACACAAATTTTTCATCGTCAAAAAGCAAATTGCATCATCAGACAGGCGGTATGGGTGGCAATGCCGAGGTCATCCAGGTCGCGATCCAGCTGTGTGGCGTGTCCCGTGCGGCCGATATACTGGTACATGGCCGAGAGCTTCAGGTTGGTGTTGGGCACGAAGTAGTTGACCACGGCTGCCGGCATATTGAGCAGTCCGTCCTTCGACGAACCGTTGCGGTCCATGAAATCGTAGCGCACACCGACCTGCCACTGTGGAGCGACAAAATAACCCACTTGGGCGTATGCGCCCCAGAAGTCGTAGGTCTCGTCAATCTTCTGCCGGTCGGTGAACCCCACGTGCATATAGTAGGCTTCGGCTGCCAGATACCATTTGTTCTTCAGCCAGGCAAACTCCACTCCGGCGCGGAAGTCGTTGGTGCTCTCGCTCTCCGCCTCGTTGTTGTAGTTGGCACTGATGCCGATGAGCATCTTGTCGAGGTGCTGCATCTTGGCGTTGCCCTGCGTCATGGGCATCGGGCCGTTGGGCGTGTAGGTCAGCCGTCCGGCGTAGAGCAGGGACGGCAGGTGGTTGTCGTCGCTGAAGCCCTTGGTGGCACTGTTCACTGACGCTCCCGTCCCGTTGAAAATGCCTGCCTCGTAGCCGAACCGATTGTTGATGGTGCCGTGTACTTCAAAGCCCAGGTCGAACCCGGTCCCGATGCTTGGCGTGACGGCGTTGAGCGAGTAGGGCAGGATGCTGCTGGCCGTCAGCGAGACGGGCATCTGCGGAAACAGGGTCTCTCCGAGAGTGGTCAGATAGGCGTGGGCGAAGGGTGTCTTGAACTTGCCGACGCGAAACCGGAGTGCCGGGTCGACGGCATAGTCAATCCATGCCTGCTGCAACACGTTGCCGCCGGAAGCGGCAGCGTTGATGCTGACGTTATAGTCGATTTTCCCGAAAGCCTTTCCCGTGAATCCGATGATGGCATAGGGAATGGCAAAGCCGCTGTTGGCGATGTTGTCCTGGTTGTAGGCTTTGTCCAGCCCTTCGTCGTCGTAGTATTTCAGGTTCAGCGTGCTCTGCACGTACATATAGGGCTTGAACACGAAATTGCCGTCCTTCGACTGGAGGGTGAAGCCGCGGTCGTCGGCAATGGGCAGCACGCCGTTCTCCATATCCATCTTGCCGGGGGTGTTGTCGGCCAAAAGGCCGTCAGCGCCCTCTGCCGGGTCTGTTCCGGCAGATGCGCCAACGGCGAACATGACAGTGGTCAAAAGGACTATGATTCTCTGCTGTTTCATAAGTTGCATTTGTGGTTTGGTCTGTTGTTTGGGTTAAAGCGACCAGAGGAACTGGATGAGCTTGCTGCGCTGCTCTCTGGTCATGTTCTTGAATTTGTTCTTTGAAGCCTCGCCTTCGCCACCATGCCACATGATGGCTTCGGTGAAGTTGCGGGCGCGTCCGTCGTGCAGGAAATAGGTGTGTCCGTTCACCTTCTTCTGCAGGCCGATGCCCCAGAGCGGCGTGGTGCGCCATTCGTTGCCGCGTGCCAGTCCGCTGACGAAGTTGTCGTTCAGCCCCACGCCCATAATCTCCGACCCCATGTCGTGGAGCAGGAAATCGGAATAGGGATGGATGGTCTGGCCGCCGAGCCAGGGCAGGGTAGTGCCTGCCAGCAGGGTGGAGCCGCGCTGCCGGGTGTGCAGCGTGGTGACGTGGCAGAGGTGGCATCCTGCCTGATAGAAGAGCTGTTGTCCTTCCACGACATCGGGGTCGTTGGTGTTGCGGCGTGCGGGCACGGACAGTGCCTGCATATAGAGATCTACGTCCTCCATCTGCTCGGTGGTGCAGTCCAGTTGCTGGTAGGAGAGTCCCATCATCGAGCCGTCCTTCATCTGCGACTGTCCCTCGCAGATTTCCTCCGGGTAGCGGCTGTTGGTCAGTCCCATGTCGCTGGAGAAGCCCAGTTCCACCGTCAGGTCGGCGTGCTGCGCCTTGTTGCCGGAGAGTCCCAGCTGGCGCACACCGCGCTCCGTGATGTAGTTGCAGCGTCCGCTGATGCCCCATTCCGGGTAATTGCTTTGGCGGGCCAGTGCCTCAATCTCGTTGGGGTCGAGGGCCATCATCTGTCCCATACCCACGTGGCGCAGGGGGACGCGGACGGTGCAGAAGAGGTCTTCGGGACGGATGCTGTCGGCGTACCATTCCGTGATGTGCCATTTCGGAACGCAGAGCGTGTACTTCTCCCCGTCGGGGAAGGCGAACGTCATGGAATCAATCTTCACCTTCAGCTTGCCTTCCGGCTTCACCCCGTAGATGGCCTGGTCGTGGATGACGCGCCCGTAGTTGGGGAAGAAGGTGCCGTTGCGCCGGGTGATGTAGATGAGTGCGGACGTGAAGCCGTACTGCCCCGACCCGTCGTCGCTGCCGTTCTTGAAACTGGTCCAGTAGGTGGGTTCCGTGCGCCCGGCGTTGCGGTGGCAACTGCCGCAGGAATAGCCGGCATAGACGGGGCCAAGTCCGCCGCCACTGCCGTTCTCGTTGGCCGACTTGGCATTGTCGTAGAGCTGGTCGCCGGAATTGAAGCGTGCCTTGTAGGCTCCGGACAGCCATCGCGCCCCTTGGTCGTAGGCCACCGACGAGTTGTAGAACCCCGTGGCGGTGCCGGCCGACAGCTCATAGCCGTCGGGCACGTCGATGTCCGTCACGTCCAGCTTCTCGTCGTCGGTGCAGCTGCCAGGCAAGGCCAGCAGGGTCAGCAGCAAGGGAATGTTCAGCCGCTTGTCCATAGTCATTTCACGGTGCGGGCCTTGCCGTCTTTGAAGATGAGAAATTCGAGGGTGTGGAAGCCGCGGAGGCTCTGTGCCGATTCAATCTTGTCGTCGCTCTCGCCCTCTTTCCAGTTGAGGTTGGAGAAGTCCTGCGATTTCAGAATCTGCACAATCTGCGACTGGTCAAGCGGCCAGCTGTCCATGTTGGGGTCGAGTCCCAGTTCGTCGACGGGGCCGAAGAGGAAGGCCTCGCTCTGTTCCCACGGGGCGCGTGCGTCGAGCCAGGCCTGTGCGCAGGCGGCGAACTGGTTGTTGGAGGGGCTGGCCTTGAAGGCGCGCACGGTGCTGTCGAGGGTGGCGTTCTTCTCCGCCAGTTCCTTATAGGTGGGCAGCACCACGGCATCGACATACTGCCGCACGACGGGGTCGAGGGTGGCGTCGTCGTTGATGTGGGCCTTGAAATAGGCTTCCAGCTCCTTCTCGATGAAGTCGCCAAGCTCGGCGCAGGCATTCATGGCAGCCACGGTCTCCGTCGTGTTGATGTTGTTGCGGAAGGGCTGCGGAATGGCGTAGATGGCAGCGGCAGCGGCGGCAATCTTCTCCTTGGCCTCGGTGTCGAGGTCGGGGTTCTTCTGTGCCAGCACGGCAGAGAGCGAGTTCGCATGGATGCTTCCGTCGCGCGAACCGTAGTAGGCGTTGCGGATGGAGTAGATGTTGTTGCGGTAGTCGTCGCGCGAGTGCCAGCTGTACCAGGACTCTACGGCATAGAGAGCCTCGGTCTTGTTGCCGGCGGTGTATTTGCTGTAAGGGTCGCCGATTTTGGTGTCGCCCACCTCGCCGGCAATGTCCACGCATCCCTCCAGTATCTGTTCCACGCAGTCGATGGCCGACTTGTATTCCGTGGTGTTGTGGTTCTTGAAGATGTCGGCGTATCTGTCGTTCCATTGGTCGTAGAGCGTCTGTGCGTCGGTCTTCAGCAGTCCGGAGACGGTGACCATGTAGTTGGCCCACTGCTCGGCGTAGGTGGAGCTGTACTCCAAGTCGGCCGCCTTGCTGGGGTCGATGTCGGGCGTGTCGTCGTTCTTGTCGTCGCCGCAGGCCGTCAGTCCGGCGGAAAGGGTGCAGGCCGCCATGAACAGCAGCGCGCAGTTGAAAAACTTTTTCATGTGGTTCGATGTTATAATGTTATGATTGTTCCTGTTATTTCTTGGCAAACCAGAGCATATAGGCCACGCCGAGGCGCAGCTCGTTCTCGCTGTTGTAGGGGCCGGTGCCGAACATTTTCGCGGTGCCGATCTGTCGGGTGGTGTAGTCGGCCTTGACCACGAGGTTGGGCAGTGGCCGCCAGTTGGCTCCGATGCTCCACAGGCTGACCTGACAACGCTTGTCGGCAATCAGTCCGCTCTCGCACCGCTCCTGCGGATTGTAGTAGTTGTAGTGTACGAAGGGGTACACCACGGGGAAATGCTTCACGCCGGGGAAGAACGATTTCAGGTTGACGCCCACCTCCGCGCTCCAGTCCACGGCGCGCTTGGCCACAGGGCCCATGCGGCTGTACGGCGACTTGTTGGAGTAGTATTTGTTGGCGGCAGTGAGTCCCGTGGTCTCCGTGATGTTTCCGGAGAGGAAATTGGCGCGTGCCGTCACGTAGCGGTTGATGTACTGTGCGTCAAACGAGTAGATCAGCACGTCGATGTCGCCGATGTTGGCGTAGGTGATGAGTTTGTCGGCATTCTTTCCGGCCTTGGGGTTGTAGAGCACGGAAGCCCCGACGCGCAGTCCCCGTATGCCGCGCCAGTCGAGGCGCAGGGTGTATGCCGGTGCCGTGAAGTTGTCCGTCTCCAGCAGTCCCTGTTTGCCGCCCTGAATCCAGTGGTAGCAGTCGAAGCCGTTGGGGTTGAGTCCTGCCGTCACCATGGCCTGATAGTCGAAGGTGGCCGCTCCCCGTCCGACGGTGCCGAAGAACTCCAGTCCCGTCTCGTGCCAGGTAGAGGCCATGATGGTGGTGGCTCCCTCGGGGCGCGCGGCGGTGAAGAAGTTTAGCGGCTCGTGGTGGGCGTTGGTCAGTCCCACGGGGAGGATGAGGTGTCCCACGCGCACATTGAACTCCGGCGCGATGAGGCGCGTGAGGTGGAACTGTTCGAGGGCCACTTCACCGCCCTTTTCCGCTTCGGTCTCGTATTCGCCGTTCTCGCTGCCCGACTGGGCTTCCATCTCGATGGCGGAGCCTGTGCCGCCGGACTCGAACTCTATCTCGGCAGCCAGAATCCATTTCGGGGTAATCTTGTATTCTCCCTGGAGGATGAAGCGCGGAACGGAAATCTCGTTGTGGTTGATTTTGGTGTTCCCGGTGCTGTTGCCGTAGAAGCGGTTCAGCCCGTAGTCCTTGAAGGTGGCCAGCATCTCGCCGTAGCTGCCGATGCGCCATTTCTCGTAGTCCGCCGTGGCGGTGCTGTCTGCCTGTCCGCCGGCTGCTGCTGCGGTGTGGCAGGCCAGCAGTCCGGCGACCGTCATGAGGAAAAATTGTCTCTTGTTTATCATCTAATACTTGAATGGTTGGTTTTCCGGGTGCAAAGGTACGCAGGGTTTCCTGCTCCTGCAATACTCAAAAAATGTGAAATGGCGTGAAGAATCCTTTCCCGATTCTACCGAAATGTGATGATTTCCGTGTCTTTTTCCTGCGTTTCCTTGGCTTCGTGCATGGTTTTTGATACCTTTGCAGTCGGAATCCATATAAAAAGAGGAGGCAACATGAAGACCCTGAAGATATATGAGGCCGGAGACAAGATGGTGACGCTGATGCGCGAAAACTACCATCTGCTGCAGGTGTTGGAGAGTTTCGGCATCCACCTCGGTTTCGGCGACAAGACCGTCCGGGAGATGTGCGAGGCCAACGGCGTGGACACCTACACCTTCCTGGCCGTGGTCAACTACACCATCAACGGCCATTCCGACTATGACGACGACCCGCAACTGGATGTGCGCACGCTGCTGCACTATCTGGAAGCCAGCCACACCTATTTCCTGGACTTCCAGTTGCCGTCCATCCGCCAGAAACTGGGCGACTGTCTGGGCAAGGACGATGCCCTCGGCCACCTGATCATGAAATCCTACGACGACTATGCCCGTGAGGTCCAGCGCCACATGCGCTACGAGGAGAAGACGCTGTTCCCCTACGTGGAATCGCTGCTTCGGGGCGAGGCGAAGGCGGACTACAACGTCGACACGTTCTCCCGCCATCACGAGGCGACCGACAGGGTATTGGCGGAAATCAAACTGATGATCATCAAGTATCTGCCCTCCGACGGCAAGACCAACAACCGGCTGATGGCCGCCCTCTACGACATCTACAACAACGAGGAATGGCTGCGCAACCACGCCCACGTGGAGGACCGTATCTTCACGCCGGCCATCCGTCGGCTGGAGCGGCAGTTGAAACAGGACAAGGTGACGCGCAACCTCACCACGATGGTCAGCAAGGGCAACAGCGACAGCAGCGAGACCCTGTCAGACCGCGAACGCGAGGTCATCGTCTCCCTGGTGCAGGGCATGGCCAACAAGGAAATTGCCGACCACCTGTGCATCTCGGTCAACACCGTCATCACCCACCGCCGCAACATCGCGCGCAAGCTGCAGATTCATTCCCCCGCAGGTCTCACGGTCTACGCCATCGTCAACGGACTGGTCGACATCTCCAGCGTGAAATTATAGCCTGATGCTTTGCGGAAAAGGCCGTTCTCGATGCGGTCGCGGACACTCTTTTGTGTCCTAATTTTCCTCGTCGGTCATGTGTTGGTTGTGTGCGTTGGAGCGATTGACCGGATTTCCTGCTCCGTCAGACCTGTGGCCTGCGCAACGGCCTCAACTGGCATTTTCAGGGAGAGCAGATTCCGGGCTATTTCAAGAGCCTTTTGGTTCATACCCTTCTTCAACCCTTTCTTCATGCCTTCCGCACGGCCTTTCTTCAGTCCTTCCGCGCGACCCTCCTGAAAGCTGTCGGACAGCAGGGTCTTCTCCACGCGCACATTGTCCCAGAACT
>CAVJNH010000026.1:0-28910 GCA_963651005.1 Oscillibacter sp. MSJ-31 | reverse complement strand
GGGGCGAAAAAAGTGCTCTGCCCAGGAAATTTGCACTTTCTGGGCAGAGAAAAAATTTTCTCTCGGCAGGGAGAAAAAAATACCCGGTGGGAAATGGGTCAGAAACTGTACGTCAGGGTGCAGAGCAACTGGTGGCGTTTGTCGCTGACGCTGACGGGGCTGCACTCGTTCACTTCCGTCTGGCGCGCACCGTCGGCGGAGATGTAGTCGGCAGAGTAGTAGCTCATGAAGGGATAGAAGTCGCCGTTGCGCTGCGTGTACTGGTAGGCCACGTCGAGGCGGAACTTCTCGAAGGTGAAGCCCAAGCCGGCCGTGTAGCGGTTGGTGGAGGCCCAGTTGGTGTAGTCGGTGGTGGAGGCGTAGTAGACTCCCGGCGACTCGATGGTCTGGTCGCGCACGGCACTCCGGTTGAACATCGGGGTGAGGTGGTTGTAGCCGAGGCGGACGGCCACGTTGCTGACGGGGCGGAACTCGGCTCCGAGCTTCAGCGTGCTGACGCCCTTGAGGTTCTGCTTGGTCAGGCGGTTCATCTGGTGTTCGCTGCTGCTGTCGTCGCGGTAGTAGCCGTAGTAGTCGTCGTAGTACGTGCCGTCGATGGTGCGCATATCGCAGGCGGAGTAGTCGGCGTACTCATAGACGGCTCCGAGGGCCACCTGACTGCCGATGGTGTGGCCGAGGCTCAGCCCGAACTTCCACGGCGTGTTGAAGCGGAAGTCGGCTCCGGCCGACGATCGGTCGACATTGCTGCCGATGGTGGTGTAGTTGTCGGCGGTGAGCTTGTAGAAGGTGGGCGTGGCGATGGAGAGGCCGATGCGGAAGGGCGACTCCTCGACGGGGCGGAAGATGGCTCCGGCCTTGACGTTGAAGCCCGTGCCCGTGATGCTGCGCTGGTCGCTGATGAGCACCGCGTCGATGTTGTCCTGGTTGGGTTGCAGCGTCTCGTAGTATTCGCTGTAGTCCTTGTAGTGTACGTCGCTGATGCCGACGGTGAGTCCGAGATAGAGGCGGTTGTGGATGTTGCCGCTGAGGTTGATGTCGTAGCTGCCGATGTAGCCGGAGACGGCGCGGTTGAAGTCGTAATGGTCACCGCCGTAGCCCACGACGTATTCCTCGCCGGTGGCCGCGTCCTTCTGCAGCAGCATATTGCCGAGGTAGAGGTCGTCGAGCTGGGAGTAGGCCAGCGAGTTGCCGGTGAGCAGTCCGTTCATGTCCTTGAGCGTGGTCTGCAGGCTCTGCGACGAACCGCCCAGCTTGGCGGCGGCAAAGAGAATCTGGTTGAAGTTGCGGCTCTTGTGGAAGTTGAAGCCGAAATTCAGATAGCTGTCCACGCCCGTCCTGGTGGCGAGCACCACGCCGATCTGGTCGAAGGAGGCGTTGGTCTTGTTGGCTCCGGCAAACGAGGCCGCATCCTGCTGGCTGACGAGTCCGAAGGAGGTGCTGACCTGTCCGGATCGGAACATTCCGATGCCGGCAGGGTTCGTGCCGATGGTGGAAATTTCTGCCCCGAGGGCATCCATGGCTCCGCCCATGCCCACGTAGCGGGCCGTTCCGTTGAGGTCTTCGGTGGAGAGGGCTGCGGCATCATACGAGTCGCCGACGGCGGCCACCTCCTGTGCCTGCGTCCGCACGACGGCGGCGGCAGCCAGTATCAGTGTAAGGAAATAGGTTCTTTTCATCGTTTCTGTGTATTTGAAGTGTTGTCGTTTTTACGAATGGGGGCGTTTCACGCGGCATGGGGAGAACAGACTCAGCGCCGTCCGCCGTAACTGTGGCCTCCGCCCACGGAGCGTCCGCCGCCGGAACCGCCGGAGGGACGGAAGCCGCCGTTGCCCGTCGGGGCACTGCTGCCGGAGAAGGAGCGGCTGAAGGAAGGCGTGTTGTTGCCATTACTATTATTATTGTACGTGCGCGAGCGGTAGCCGCCCAGATTGCCCGTGTTGCCGCGCGTGCCGTAGGTCTGGCTGGCCGAGTGCGGCAATCGGTAGCCGGAGAGGCTGCCTCCCCGTGCCGCACCTTCGCCGCCACGTGCGCTGAGGTATTTGTGGTGCGACTGTCCGGCGCGGCTCCAGGGCCGCGTGGCACTGGCCACGAAATGGCCTCCGCCCCATCCCCAGTACGGACGGCTCCAATAATAGTAGTCGTAGCGCCAGGGACTGTACCACGCATAATAATAGGGAGCACCCCAGCCCCAGGAGAAGCCGTAGTACCAGGAATCATACCAAGGGTCGAACCACGCCGAGTACCAAGGGCCGTACCACGAGCCGTACCAGGCACTGTACCATCCCGGACGGACACCCGTCCACGAGCCGTCGCGGTAGCCCTCCCAGTAGGCTTCGCTGGGCGTGTAGCCGTCGAAGCGGCTCATCTTGCGCGTGCAGGTGTAGTCGCTGTCCTCCGTGGAGGCCGAGTCGGGATAGACCCCCTGCACGGCCGAGAAGTCGATGATGTCGGAGGCCGCAGAATCGGAAGCCGCCGTGTCCCAGGAACGCCGGTTGTACTCGCGCGCCGAGCGTTTGCTGCCGGAGTAGTAGGTGTCGGTGGGCATTCCGTAGGTGTTGGCCGCCTTGGCCTTCGTTTCCTTCGACGGCACGAAATACATGTCGTCGTCCTGCGCCATGGTGAGCGCGGGCAGACCCAAGCCAATCATTGTCAGTAAGAGAATCTTCTTCATATCTTGTCCGTTTTATGGTTTCACAATGCAAAATTAGTACCAATCGCTGTGCAAAGTTAGGGAAATTCCCTAAGAAGAGATAGGTTTTTCCCTATTTTTTGTAATTTTGCACAAAATTTATGGAACCGTATGAAGTATTTTGAAGTGGAATTCCGGCTGTCGCCCCGTTCGCAGGACGCTTGCGACATTCTGGCCGCCCTGGCCGCCGAGGCCGGGTTCGAGACCTTCGAGGAGACGGCGGAGGGCGTGCGCGGCTACGTGCAGCAGCCGCTGCTGGACCGGCCGCTGTTGGACAGTCTGATAGCCGGGTTCCCCATCGCAGGCACGCAGGTGGACTACACCGTGGGCGAGGCCGAGGACAAGGACTGGAACGCGCAGTGGGAGGAGGAAGGCTTCGACCCCATCCTCGTGGGCGACGGACGGCTGGCCATCCACGACGGGCGGCACCTGCCCCAGACGCAGGCCGCCACGGAGGTGGAGATTGACGCGCGGCTGGCCTTCGGCACGGGCACGCACGAGACCACACAGATGATTTGCGAATGGCTGTTGGAAACGCCGATGGAGGGCGCGCACGTGGTGGATGCGGGCTGCGGCACGGGCATCCTCGGCATCGTTGCACTAAAACTTGGAGCAGCAGGCGTAACAGCCTATGACATTGACGAATGGAGCAGCGACAACACGCGCCATAACGCCGTCATCAACGGGGTGGACGGACGGCTCCGCGTGCAGTGCGGCGACGCGACGCTGCTCGACGGCGAGGCGGCGGACTACGACCTCATGCTGGCCAACATCAACCGCAACATCCTGCTGGCCGACATGGAGCGGTTCCACCGGGTGATGAAACGTGGGGCAAGGATTATCCTCAGCGGCTTCTACACCGGAGACCTCCCCCTGTTGGAACAGCGGGGGCGCGAGCTCGGACTGGCTCCCGTCGGGACGAAAGACCGCGGCGAATGGGCTTCCCTCGTGCTGGAACGCACCGATTAGTGCGGATTCATGGGGGAAACATCCAAATAAATCGGCCATTGGCTTGGTTTTTCGCCCAGTTTCCATTACCTTTGCACAACGAGAAAAGAAAAAACCAAAAATACATAGAACTATGCTCACACTCAAACTCATCAACGAGGAAACGGAACGCGTCATCCGCGGTCTGGAAAAGAAACAGTTCAAAGGCGCACGCGAGGCCATCGAGGCCGTGATGGCCGTCGACAAAAACCGCCGCGAAGCCCAGTTGCAGCTGGACCGCAACCTAAACGAACAGAAACAGCAGTCGGGACAGATCGGCCA
Source organism: Oscillibacter sp. MSJ-31 (assembly GCA_963651005.1). Taxonomy (GTDB): domain Bacteria; phylum Bacteroidota; class Bacteroidia; order Bacteroidales; family Bacteroidaceae; genus Prevotella. Next base: position 24,952 of record CAVJNH010000026.1, on the reverse strand, counting down.
GCTGATGAAAGCAGGCAAGCGCGACGAGGCCGAAGCCATCAAGAAAGGCGTGGCGGAGCTGAAGGAGTCCTCGAAGCGGCTGGAGCAGCAGATGGCCGAAGCCCAGGAGAAACTGGTGACACTGCTCTGCCAGATTCCGAACATCCCCTACGACGAAGTGCCCGAAGGCAAGGCCGCCGAGGACAACCACGTGGTGAAGAGCAACCTGAAGGAGTGTGACGGCACGGACACCGTGGGCAACTGGACGGCCAACCCACAGAACGGCGAGGCCAAAGTGCCGCACTGGGAACTGGCCCGGAAATACAACCTCATCGACTTCGACCTCGGCGTGAAGATCACCGGAGCCGGATTCCCCGTCTATATCGGGAAGGGCGCACGCCTGCAGCGCGCCCTCATCAACTTCTTCCTCGACGAGGCCCGCAAGAGCGGCTACACGGAAATCATGCCGCCCACGGTGGTGAACGCCGCCTCGGGCTACGGCACGGGACAGTTGCCCGACAAGGAGGGACAGATGTACCACTGCGAGGTGGACGACTTCTACCTCATCCCGACCGCCGAGGTGCCCGTCACCAACATCTACCGCGACGTGATCCTCGACGAGGCACAGCTGCCGCTGAAGAACTGCGCCTACACGGAGTGCTTCCGGCGCGAGGCCGGATCCTACGGCAAGGACGTGCGCGGACTGAACCGCCTGCACGAGTTCTCGAAGGTGGAACTGGTGCGCATCGACAAGCCCGAACACTCGAAGCAGAGCCACCGGGAGATGCTCGACCATGTGGAGGGACTGCTGAAGAAGCTGGAGCTGCCCTACCGCATCCTCCTGCTCTGCGGCGGCGACCAGTCGTTCACCTCGTCCATCTGCTACGACTTCGAGGTCTACTCCGAAGCGCAGGGACGCTGGCTGGAAGTGTCGTCCGTATCGAACTTCGACACCTATCAGGCCAACCGGCTGAAATGCCGCTACCGCCGCGCCGACAACAAGAAGACCGAGCTGTGCCACACGCTCAACGGATCGGCACTGGCCCTGCCGCGCATCGTGGCCGCCATCCTCGAAAACAACCAGACGGAACGGGGCATCGTCATTCCGAAAGCCCTCGTCCCCTACACCGGTTTCGACCTCATCGACTAATCACCCCACACGCCTAAACTATACGCCATGAACAAAATCGTAAGGAAAGAGCAGTTCTCGGAGAAGGTGTTCCTCTTCGAGATAGAGGCTCCGCTGATTGCCAAAAGCCGGAAAGCCGGCAATTTCGTTATCGTCCGCGTCGGAGAAAACGGCGAGCGCATGCCGCTGACCATTGCCGGAGCCGACACGGAGAAAGGAACCATCACGCTCGTCGTGCAGCAGGTGGGTCTCTCGTCCAAGAAACTCTGTATGCTCAACGAGGGCGACGCACTGACCGACGTGGTCGGCCCGCTGGGCAACCCCACACGCATCGAGCGGTACGGCACGGTGGTCTGTGCCGGAGGCGGACTGGGCGTAGCTCCCATGCTGCCCATCATCCAGGCCCTGAAAGCCGCAGGCAACCGCGTGCTGTCCGTCATGGCAGGACGGTCGAAAGACCTGATCATCATGGAGGACAAGGTGCGCGAGAGCAGCGACGAGGTCATCATCATGACCGACGACGGCAGCTACGGCCAACAGGGTGTCGTGACGGTGGGCATCGAGCAGTTCATCGAACAGGAGCACGTGGACAAGGTGTTTGCCATCGGCCCTCCCGTCATGATGAAGTTCTCGAACCTCACCGCACAGAAGCACCACATCCCCTGCGAGGTGTCGCTCAACACCATCATGGTGGACGGCACGGGAATGTGCGGAGCCTGCCGGCTGAGCATCGGCGGCAAGACCAAGTTCGTCTGCATCGACGGCCCGGAGTTCGACGGGGCACTCGTGGACTGGGACGAGATGTTCAAGCGCATGGGCACCTTCAAGGAGGCGGAACAGGAGGAGATGCTGCACTTCGAGGAGCACCTGAAAGGCTGCACGAAGGGCTGTGACCAGGAAAAGAAGACCGACGTGGTGATGGACGTGAAGCCCACCGACGACCCGATAGAAGTGCTGACAGACCGCAACGCCCCCTGGCGCGACGCGCTCCGCAAGAGCATGAAACCCAAGGATCGCACGCAGATTGCGCGCGTGAAGATGCCGGAGCTGGACCCCGTCTACCGCGCCACGACACGCACCGAGGAGGTCAACACCGGACTGACCAAGGCCATGGCCATGACCGAAGCACAGCGTTGTCTGGACTGCGCCAAACCCACCTGCGTGGAGGGTTGCCCGGTGAACGTCAACATCCCGTCGTTCATCAAGAACATCGAGCGCGGACAGTTCCTCGCTGCCGCCAAGGTGCTGAAGGACACCTCTGCCCTACCCGCCGTCTGCGGACGCGTCTGCCCACAGGAGAAGCAGTGCGAGAGCCGCTGTATCCACCTGAAGATGAACGAGCCGGCCGTGGCCATCGGCTATCTGGAACGCTTCGCCGCCGACTATGAGCGCGAGAGCGGAAACATCAGCACACCGGCCATCGCCCCGGCCAACGGCATGAAGATTGCCGTCGTGGGTTCCGGCCCCGCAGGACTGTCGTTCGCCGGCGACATGGTGAAGAAGGGCTACGAGGTGCACGTCTTCGAGGCTCTCCACGAGATCGGCGGCGTGCTGAAATACGGCATTCCGGAGTTCCGACTCCCCAACCGCATCGTCGACGTGGAAATCGAGAACCTCTCGAAGATGGGCGTACACTTCCAGACGGATGTCATCGTGGGCAAGACCGTCAGCGTGGAACAACTGGAAGAGGAAGGCTTCTGCGGCATCTTCGTAGGATCCGGAGCCGGACTGCCCAACTTCATGGGCATCCCCGGCGAAAATGCCATCAACATCATGTCGAGCAATGAATACCTGACGCGCGTCAACCTCATGGACGCGGCAAACCCGAACACGGACACGCCCATCAACTTCGGGAAGCACGTGCTCGTGGTGGGCGGCGGCAACACCGCCATGGACTCCTGCCGCACGGCCAAACGTCTCGGCGGCAACGTGACCCTCGTCTACCGCCGCAGCGAACAGGAGATGCCGGCGCGTCTGGAGGAGGTGAAGCACGCCAAGGAGGAGGGCATCCGCTTCCTGACGCTCCACAACCCCATCGAATATCTGGCCGACGAGAAGGGCGCGGTCAAGGCGGCCGTGCTCCAGGTGATGGAACTCGGCGAACCCGATGCCTCGGGCCGCCGGTCGCCCGTCCCTGTGGAAGGACAGACCGTGACGCTCGACGTAGACCAGGTAATCGTGGCCGTCGGCGTGTCACCCAACCCGCTGGTGCCGAAATCCATCGAAAGGCTGGAACTCGGACGCAAGAACACCATCGTGGTCAACGAGGGTATGCAGTCCGCCCGTCCGGAAATTTTCGCCGGAGGCGACATCGTGCGCGGCGGAGCCACCGTCATCCTCGCCATGGGCGACGGCCGCCGTGCCGCAGCCCACATGGACGAATATCTGACCCAACACCGGAACGGATGAACGCGCTCTATACCATCGGTCTCCTGCTGCTGAGCAACGTTTTCATGACCGTGGCGTGGTACGGACACCTGCGCCTGCAGCAGACCGGAACAAGCAGCAACTGGCCCCTCATCGGGGTCATTGCTTTTTCCTGGTGCATCGCCTTCTTCGAGTATTGCTGCCAGGTGCCGGCCAACCGCATCGGCTTTGAAGGCAACGGTGGCCCATTCTCGCTCGTCCAGTTGAAAGTCATTCAGGAGTGCATCTCGCTCATCGTGTTTGCCGTCCTGGCCAACGTGATGTTCCAAGGGCAGGCGCTCCACTGGAACCATGCCCTCGCTTTCCTGTGCCTCGTGGCCGCCGTCTATCTGGTGTTCATGAAATAGGGACAAGGCAAAAAGCCAAAAAAGCCGCTGCTTCCGGGGAAGCAACGGCTCGTTATTTCACGCTATGGTGCTGATTATTTCAGACCGCGGTTGTTCATAGTCACGTTCAGAAGCATCACGTACTTCTTGTACTGGTCCTCATTGAGCACCGTGTGCATGTAAGCCAGATCCTTGTTGATGGCCTTGTTCATCATGGCGTTGCGCTCCTCCTTGTTCGACTGTCCGGCGAACTCCATCTCGGCGCTGAACACCTTGTGGATGTCTGTCACGCTGGCCTTCTGGTCGCTGGTCAGTTCCAGTGCACGGGCGAGCTTGTCCATGTTGACGTGCATGTTGTAAGCCTCGGCATTGTTCACGCTGTTTGTGTTTTCATTGTCTGCGTAAGCCATGGTCATGCTCAACAGAGCTGCTACTGCGATAAACATTCTTTTCATTTTTGTTACCCTTTCTTTTTACTTTAATTGTGTTTGTTAATGTTATCCTTACTTGTCTTGCAGGTGTGTTTTCCTGTTTGACGATGCAAAGTTAGCACGTTTTTCGGCACAAAACAAGCATTTTTCGGTTTTGTGCACGCAAACAGCCCTTTTCTTGACCTTCGTCAAATAAACTATGGGATTTCGTTGGATAGGCTGAAAATAAAAGGAGACTGACATCAACTGACATCAGCCCCCTTTCCTTGGGTATGATAATTTGTTCTGTTTTCAGTTCTTGAAGAAGTTCTGCACTTCCTCGTTGGGAACCATCTGCTCATCGAAGATGTAAGCACCGGTCTTGGGGCTCTTCACCATCTTGATGACCTTTGAATAAGCACGCCCATCCTTTGAACCTTCATGGAGGGTGGCGACGGTTTTCTTTGCCATAGTCTATTGTCGTTATTTAATCTCCTTGTGAACGGTCATGCGTTTCAGGATGGGGTTATACTTCTTGAGTTCCATTCTCTCGGGAGTGTTCTTGCGGTTCTTGGTCGTCACGTAACGGCTTGTTCCGGGCAGTCCACTCTCCTTCATCTCGGTGCACTCCAGAATCACCTGCACGCGATTGCCTTTTGCTTTCTTGCTTGCCATCGTTTAGTCTCCTATCACTTTAATGTCCTTCCAGTCTACAAAACCTTTGGCAACAGCATGCTTCAAGGCAGCGTCCAGACCTACTTTATTAATCATACGCAGACCAGCAGCACTGATCTTCAACTGTATCCAGCAAGCCTCCTCCACATAGTAGAACTTCTTGCTGAACAGGTTTACATCAAAGCTGCGCTTGGTGCGATGCTTCGAGTGAGACACGTTGTTGCCAATCTGTGCCTTCTTTCCTGTAATCTGACAAATCTTCGACATTTCTATCTACTTTTACTTGTTCCTTAATTGTAACTTACTCCAAACAGGATGCAAAAGTACAAATTTTCCGCCACAACAAAGCATGTGGCTTTGCATTTAGCCCAATTCTTAATGTTTTTTAACACTGGTCGCAGACTATCTGTTCGTCTTTCAGAAATTCGAGGAACATTTGCATGGCCGTGTTGGTGGCGATGGCGAGATTGATGTCGCGCCCGTGGTCTTCCTCCACCTTGACAGCCGTCTGCCGTTCCGCATTACCGCAGGCCAGCCAGATGGTGCCCACGGGAATGTCCTTCGTGCCGCCCGTAGGCCCTGCAAAGCCGGTGGCGGAAACGGCATAGTCGGTCTGGAGGGTCTGGCAGGCTCCCACCACCATCTGCCGCGCCACGGCCTCGCAGACGGCGGTCTGCTCCTCCAGCAGTTGCGCGTCGACGTGCAGCAGGCGTTCCTTGATTTCGTCGGCATAGGACACTACCCCACCCTTGAAGTATTTGGAGGCTCCGGGGGTGGCGACCAAAGCCTCGGCGATGCGTCCGCCCGTACAGCTCTCGGCAGTACCTACTGTTTTTTCCAGTTCCCAGAGCAGTTGGCTGATTTCGCGACTGATGATTTTACTTTCAAAATCCATGTTGTTCTGATTTTATTTGAAGGTGACTTTACTGAAAGCGGGCGCGTCGATGGGACACGTCTCGCCGTCAAGATATTTGTAATGGCCGACCATGCCGATCATGGCGGCATTGTCGGTGGTATAACTGAATTTCGGGATATAGACAGTCCATCCGAAGCGTCTGGCGTGGTCATGGAACGCATTGCGCAGACCGTTGTTGGCACTGACACCACCGGCCACAGCCACGTGTTTGATGCCCGTCTGTTTGACGGCCAGACGGAGCTTCTTCATCAGGATGTCGACGATGGTGAACTCCAGCGACGCGGCAATGTCCTCCTTGTGGTGTTCAATGAAGTCGGGGTCGTCGGCCACCCATTTTCTCATGTTGTAGAGGAACGAGGTCTTCAATCCCGAGAAGCTGTAGTCCAGTCCCGGAATCTGCGGTTCCGCAAAGTGGTAGGCTTTGGGGTTGCCCTGACGGGCCAGACGGTCGATGATGGGACCGCCGGGGTAGCCGAGTCCCATCACCTTGGAACACTTGTCAATGGCCTCTCCCGCCGCATCGTCGATGGTCTGTCCCAACACTTCCATGTCGTTGTAGGCATTGACCTTGACAATCTGCGAGTTGCCGCCGCTGACGAGCAGGCAGAGGAAGGGCAACGGAGGTTGACTGTAGTCGTCGTCCCGTTCCTTGATGAAATGGGCCATGACGTGCCCCTGCAGGTGGTTGACATCAATCAGGGGGATGCCCAGCGATCGGGCAAACCCTTTGGCGAAGCTCACGCCCACCAACAGCGAGCCCATCAGCCCGGGGCCGCGCGTAAACGCCACCGCCGTCAGTTGTTCCTTGCCGATGCCGGCTTTCTTGATGGCCTGGTCGACCACAGGCACCACGTTCTGCTGATGGGCGCGCGAGGCCAGTTCGGGCACTACGCCGCCGTAGGCTTCGTGGACGGCCTGCGAGGCCGTGACGTTCGACAGCAGCACCCCGTTTTTCAGTACGGCAGCCGAGGTGTCGTCGCAACTCGACTCGATGCCCAATATATAAATATCCTTGTTCTCCATGACAATCAGTATGACAGTATTTCCACTCCGTGTTCCGTCATCAGCAGGGTGTGTTCCCACTGTGCCGAGGGCAGTTCGTCTTCCGTAATCACTTCCCATCCGTAGGGGTCGTCGGCATCGACGAACACCTCCCATGTGCCCATATTGACCATGGGTTCGATGGTGAACACCATGCCAGGCACGAGGAGCATCCCCGGATCTTTCTGTGCGAAATGGCAGACCTCAGGCTCCTCGTGGAAGTGCAGTCCCACGCCGTGTCCGCACAGATCGCGCACCACACCGTAATGGTGTTTTTTTGCGTGTTTCTCTATGGCCTTTCCTATCTCGCCGACAAAGCCCCAGGGCTTGGCAGCCTCCATGCCGATTTCCAAGCACTCCCGGGTCACCTCCACCAGTTTCCGCTTTTCTGGAGTGGTCTCTCCGATGATGAACATCCGCGAGGCATCGGCATAATACCCGTCGAGGATGGTGGTGAAGTCGACATTGATGATGTCGCCCTCCTGAAGGATATCGGTGGCTTTCGGAATGCCGTGGCACACCACCTCGTTGATGCTGGTGCAGACACTCATGGGGAATCCCTCGTAGTCGAGGCAGGCAGGTACCGCCCCGTGGGCGGCGCAATAGTCGCGGCACAGCCGGTCGATTTCAAGGGTGGACATCCCCGCATGGATTTCCTGCGCTATGAGGTCGAGCACCCCCGTGTTGACCACGCCGGACTGACGGATGCCTTCTATCTGCTCTGGGGTCTTCACCAACTCTCGGGTGGGCACCAACGCTCCTTTATTCTCCAGATACATGATTTTCCTGTCAAAATCCGTAGGCTGTACGCCCGGTTTGCAGTGCCATCTTCTTTTTACCATAATTGAAAACGCGTTTTTACGCGGCAAAATTACTAATAAGTGACAGAATAACCAAACAATTCATAAAAAAACGGCTGTTCCGTCTCTATTTGCGGTACTGCTTGATGATGCTGTACGCCGCATAAAGTCCCAGCTCCCCGGCCTTGCTGAGGTCGGCAATGGCCTGCGACTGCTGCTGGAGCGCCAGACGGGCAAGCCCCCGGTTATAGTAGGCCTCCGCCAAGTGTCCGTCAAGCTGTATGGCCTGTGAATAGTCGTCGATGGCGTGGAGGTAATCCTTGCGTTCCACGTAGACATTGCCGCGGTTGTAGTAGAGATACGCGCTCCCGTCATGCTGCAACGCATGGCTCAGGTCTGCCAGCACATTGGCCGTCTTCATCCTCACGTCCGTGCCCTGCGACGCATTGAAGGCGTTGAGGCGGGACTGGCAGACCGCCCGTTGCCAATAGGCCAGCGTCTGCGTGGAGTCAAGCTGCACGACAGCCGTCAGGTCGTCAATAGCTCCCTCGTTGTTCTGTATGGCGGAATAGGCTACGGCCCGCGTGATGAGCAGCGATGCCTTGTCGCGGACATCACGGCACCGGGCAATCTGTCCGGACACCGAATCGATCAGTGCGAAATAGTGTTTCGTCGCCGTCTCGTCGAGCGCAGGCACGAGGCGCGCCACAAACAACTGCCGCAGGCTGTGTGCACGACGGTTGTAGTCGTCCACCGACTGGTCGAACGCCGTTGTCACGCGCACCCGGTCGGCATCCTTCTGGAGCGACAGCACGAACATGGGCAGATAGTCCAGTGTGGCCTTGCGGTCCTGCACGCGGCCGCGGTATTCGCTTTGGTATTCATGCTCCACCTCCTGCACGTCTTCCACCGCCAACTGGTTGTATTTCTCAATGTCGAGGTCGCTACGTTTTCTCATCTGCTTCTTCGACAGCCGCGGTTGGATGCCCAACCGCTTGTTCATCTGCGCCTTGAGGATGCGGAATTCGTCCAGTTCGGCCTGCTTCGCCATCCCCAGCTTCCGATAGCAGTCGGCGCGGTGCTGCAGTCCGAACCAGAAATTGGGAAACTCCCCGAGAATCTTCGTATAGTCGCGTATGGCCCCCCGGATGTTTCCCGTGTTCTCCAGAAGCAAGGCCCGGTTGAAGAGGGCCATCAGGTTGTTGGGTTCGAGGTTGAGCACGAAGTCGAAGTCGAGGATGGCCTGATTGTCGTCGCCCACCTGTGCCCGCAGCAGTCCGCGGTTGTAGTGGGCCAGGAAGTTGTTGGGGTCGAGGTCGAGCGCCGTGTCATAGTCGGCCATCGTGCCGCGCAGGTTGTTCAGGTTGAAGCGGGCGATGGCGCGGTTCACATAGCAGTCCACCCGCTTGGGCATGAGGTGGATGGCCTTGCTCAGATACTCGTCGCTCTCCTTCCACTGCTGCCGCGCCATACTGATGATGGCCTTCTGGCTCCACAACGCCCCGTCGTAGGGGTCGATGTCGATGCTCTTGTCGAGCGAGACCAATGCCTGTGTAGTGTCTTTCTGGAGCATATACACCTCGGCCTGCATGGCATAGACCTTGGCGTTGCGCTGCCAGTGCGTCAGCATGGTGTCTATCTGTGCCAACGCCACGTCATAGTCTTTCTGCTGGATGTGGCAGAGCACGCGGTTGTGCCAGAGGTTGCGGTTCTCGGGGTCGTAGCGCAGGGCCTGGTTGTAGTCCTTGATGGCTCCGGCAAAGTTGTCCTGCCGGATGCGGCAGAGGCCGCGCAATTCGTAGACTCCCACCACGAAAGGATTGCGGTGGAGAGCCTCGGTGCAGTCTGCCTCCGCCCCCTCGTAGTCATCGAGATAGAACTTGGCCACGCCGCGGTAGAACCACGGTTCGTAGAGGTACGGCTTGGCCGAGATGACTTGGTTGAAATACTGGATGGAGAGCACGTAGTCCTCGTAGTAGAGTGCCGACTGTCCCACCATGAGCAGTCTGTCGGTGTTGAACTGTGCCCTTGCCGCCGTCGGCAGCAACGCACACAGCACCCCGAGCAGAAGCGTAGCGAACCTCCTGCCCCCGGTCTGTCTGCCTTTGTGCTCCATCGTCATGCCTTCCGTCCGTTTCCTTCGCCCTATACGGTCATCGTCTCACGGCCGCTTTGGCCTTGTATCCGCAGCGGAACTTTCCTTGAAGGAGTGCCCGCAGCTTGTTCTTTATCAGTTGTTTGCGGAGCGGTGAGATGCGGTCTACGAATACTTTTCCTTCCAGATGGTCGAATTCGTGCTGCATGACGCGGGCCAGATAGCCCCCCACCCATTCGTCGTGCGGCTGCATCTGTTCGTCGAGCCACTGCACGCGGATGCGTGTGGGTCTCGTCACGCGTTCATGGATGGCAGGCAGCGAGAGGCATCCCTCCTCCATCGTGTCCGTCTTGCTCTCGTCGTATTCCACGATGTGTGCATTGATGAACGCGCTGCGGTAGCCTTTGTATTCAGGCAGGTCGTCGCTGATTACGTCCAGGTCTATCACCACGACGCGGATATCCTTCCCGATCTGCGGTGCTGCCAGTCCGATGCCTTCACTCTCGGCCAGCGTCTCCCACATATCGGCGATGAGACGGTCCAGGTCGGGATAGTCGGCCGGAATGTCCCGCGCCACTTTCCGCAGCACGGGCTGACCATATATATATATAGGTAGTGTCATTTTGCTTTTTGCTGTTTTTTCTCCGTCACGGTTTCCGGGCGCGCATATAGTCCTGTAGGATGATTGTGGCACTGATTTCGTCCACCAGTGCCTTGTTCTGCCGGGCTTTCTTCTTCAGTCCGCCGTCAATCATCGCTTGATGGGCGAGCACCGACGTGAAGCGTTCGTCGAAGAACTCGATGGGCACGCCCGTCCCGGCATTGCGCCAACGGTTCACGAACTGCTGCACGCGCGCGAGGTTCTCGCTGGGCTGGCCGTTGGGCTGGCGCGGCTCGCCGATGACGATGCGCTCCACGGGTTCCCGTGCGATATAGTCGGTGAGATATTGGAACAAATCAGCCGTGGCCACCGTGGCCAACCCTCCTGCAATAATCTGCAGTGGGTCGGTAACGGCCAGCCCCGTCCGCTTTTTTCCGTAGTCGATGGACAGGATACGCACGCGGTTGATGCTTTACATCACTTGTTGTAGAGCAGCCATGCGCCCTGATATTTGTCCTGCAGGTCATTGCGGCTGGCAGCAGCCTCGGCCTTGGTGTCGAACGTGGCGGCAACGACACGGAAAGTGCCGCCGTTGGTATTGCGCACAATCTGGGCATTGTATCCGGCATTGCGCAACTGCTGCTGCAATCCCTCGGCATTGGCCTGGAGCGAGAACGACCCGACCACCACGCTGAAGTTCTTCAGTCCGCTACCGCTGACCAGTGTCACGTTCTCCTGCCGCACGTTCACGTTGTCGGCATTGTCCAGCACGCGGGTGTCGTTGGCGGCCTTGGTCTCTACGGGGGTCACGACCGGTGTTTCCTCGCGGACGGGCTGCTGCTGTTGCTGCTGCTCTTCCTGCTGTTTGGCCTTCATGTAGGCCTGCTTATAGGCGCTGTCGCTCGATTTACAACCCGTGAATGCCATGGCGGCACACAATCCTGCACACAAGATAATCTGTTTCTTCATTGTTTTATTTGTTTAATTTACGATGCTTTTGAAAATCATCTGCGAAGTTACGAAATATCGGCCAAACATCACGGAAAAACGCACATAAAGTTTGTTAAATGGGAGAAAAACGCACCTTTTCGGCAAAATTAAGCCCGTCGGACGTGCTGTTTTCAAAAAGAATGGCTATATTTGCAGCAACAAACAAGTTTAACCATACAAAACGACACAAGACTATGAAGAATTTAGGATTTCTCGGTGCTTTCCTCGGCGGCGCATTGGCTGGGGCTGTAATCGGACTGCTCGTGGCTCCGGAAAAGGGAGCCGACACCCGCGAAAAAATTACCGACGCGCTGGACGACTTCATGAAGAAGCACAACATCAAGCTCAGCCGCAAGGAGATGTCTGACCTTGCCGCCGACATTGCCGCCGCGGCTCCTGAAGTGAACGGCTGATGTTGTCGAGCGACAAGAACGTGGAGACCATCGGAGCACTGCTGCAGGCCGTTGTCCGCTATCTGGAGCTCCAGAAGGAGTGCGTCAAGTCCGACGTATCCGAGAAGGTGGTGCAGGTGTTGACCATGGCCGCGCTGGCCGTTGTCGGCTTCCTGTTGGCCGTGGCCGTCCTGCTGCACCTCTCCTTTGCTGCGGCCTACTGGCTGTCGGAATCCATCGGTCTGCCCATGGCGTTCCTGCTGGTCGGGCTTGCCCATCTGGTGCTGCTGGCCGTGGTTTTCCTCTTCCGCAGACAATGGATTGAGCGGCCGCTGGTCCGGCTGTTGGGCAACATCCTGACAGACAACCATCCGCAGGAAGAGCTGGACCGGACACGCGACGAAATCAAGACCCATTGGCAGCAGCTCGCCACTCCGCAGGAGACGCGCACGCGCGGAGAGTTCGTGGCCGCACTGGTGTCCAACAGCATCACGGCGTTCGACGCATTCCTGCTCGTGCGGAAACTGATGCGCGGCTACCGCACCCTCTTCGGGCGCGGCAAGCGCCGGTAACCTTTCCCCCTTGCCCATGAAAGAAGCCATTCTCCTTCTGCGCCCCCTGCAGTGGTTCAAGAACCTCTTCGTCTTTGCCCCGATGTTCTTCGGCAACAACCTGCTGGACGGTGTCTGCTTCATGCAGACGCTGTGGGTGTTCATGGCCTTCTGTCTGGTGGCTGGCAGCGTCTACTGCTTCAATGACATCCACGACGTGGAGAACGACCGCCGCCATCCCCGGAAATGCCACCGCCCCATTGCCTCCGGCAAGGTCAGCGTAGGCGCGGGCTATGCCGTCATGTGCGTCTCACTGTTGGCAGGATTGGCCGTCGCCGCGGCCACTATCGGTTCCCATGCGGTTGCCGTCTGCGCCATGCTGGCCGTCTACTGGCTGACGAACGTGGCCTATTGTGTCCGCCTCAAGCAGTATGCCATCCTCGACGTGGCCCTCGTTGCCGCAGGCTTCGTGATGCGTGTACTGACGGGAGGCCTTGCCACCGACACGGCTGTGTCGGGATGGCTCGTGATGATGACGTTCCTGCTCGCCCTGTTCCTGGCCTTCGCCAAGCGCAAGGACGACTACCGCATCTACGAGCAGACGGGGGTCATGCCGCGCAAGAGCATCGCCGGCTACAACGCGCCGTTCATCGACCTCTCCGTCACCATCGTGGGCACCGTCACCATGGTGTGCTACATCATCTATACCATGAGCGACAGTGTCGTCAGCCACTTCGGGTCGCCCTATGTCTATCTCACCAACGTCTGGGTGCTGGCCGGACTGCTGCGCTATCTGCAGAACATGCTGGTGTATCAGCGCAGTGGCAGTCCCACCAAGGTACTGGTGAAGGATCGTTTCATCCAGACGTGCATCGTCGGTTGGCTGCTCTCGTTCTTCGTCATCATCTATCTCTGACCGGATGCCATGACCACTATACCCTCCAACAACACCCCATCCGCCAGTCCGCTGATCAGCTTCATCGTGACCTACCACGACGAACCCGTCGCCCTGCTCCGTTCCTGCATCGACAGCATCCTAATGCTCTCGCTGAGCAACAGTGAGCGGGAGGTCATCCTCGTCGACGACGGGTCGGCAGTAAGTCCCATGGCCGGACTGTCGGACTGCCTCGACGACCTCATCTACGTGCGGCAACGGCATCTGGGGCTGAGCGAGGCTCGCAACCGCGGCCTCGACATGGCACGCGGCCAGTTCATCCAGTTCGTCGATGCCGACGACGCGCTCGTCGCCCCACCCTACGAACAGTGTCTCGACATCGTGCGCTACAAGCAGGCGGACATGGTGATGTTCCGCAGCACAGACCGCCCCGACACGACGTTCCAGCCCGTGGCGGTGACTCCCATCAGCGGCAGCAGACTGATGCGCGAGAGCAATATCCGCGGGACAGCCTGGGGCTACCTCTTCTCGCGCCACATCCTCGGCACCCTGCGCTTCATCCCCGGCATCTACCATGAGGACGAAGCGTTCACGCCGCAGCTCCTGCTCCGCGCAGAGGCCGTCTTCGACACGCCCTACAAGGCTTACCACTACCGGCGGCGTAAGGACTCCATCACCCGAACGTCCGACAGGCAGACCGTCGGCAAGCGCCTTGACGACACCCTCGCCGTCATCGTCCGGCTCTACCAGAGTTGCGACACGCTGCCGCCCGCCGACCAACCGGCCATGGAACGGCGCGTGGCACAGCTCTCCATGGACTATCTCTACAACACCATTGTACTGACCCGTTCCGGCCAGTCGCTCGACGAGGCCGTCAGCCGACTACGCCAGCAAGGGCTCTTCCCCCTGCCCGACCGTCCCTACTCCAGGAAATACACGTGGTTCCGGCGACTGGTCGGCAACCCGTTGGGACGGCGTGCACTGCTGGCCGCACTGCCGCTCCTGCCCCACCACTGACCCAGTTCCGGACATCATGCGCATACTCCTTGTCAACGACTACAGTGGGCTGCATGCCAACCTCGCCCTGGGACTGCGCCGTCTGGGTCACGAGGTGACCGTCGTGTCCGACGGCAACGGATGGCGCAACTATCCGCGCGACATCTCCGTCGTCCGGCGGTCGCCCTCCCATCTCGACGGCCTGCGCTATCTGCTGCACCTGTGGACGCGCATCCTGCCCCAGCTCACGGGCTATGATGTCGTGCAGCTCGTCAACCCCATCTGTTTCGACCTCTGTCCTGAACGGATCTTCCCCGTCTACCGCTTTCTGCGCCGCCACAACGGACGGATGGTCCTCGGAGCCTTCGGCGAAGACTCGGTATGGGCCAGAACCTGCATCGAACAGAAGCCGCTGCGTTACAGCGACCACAACATCGGCGACACGGTGCGCACCGATGCGGCCTCGCAGAACCTGCTTGACGTATGGGTGGGCACGGCCCACGAACGCCTCAACCGCTATATCGCCGACGACTGCGATGCCATCGTGGCCTGTCTCTACGAGTATCTGGCGTGCTACCGGCTGCACTATCCCGACAAGACGCACTTCATCCCCCTCCCCATCGTCCGCCAGACACCGCCGTCCACCGAGCCATACCGCCGTCTGCGCCTCTTCATCGGCATCGACGGCCAGCGCAGTGCCTACAAGGGCACGGACATCATGCTGCGAGCCGCCCAGCGCATCGTACAGCAATATCCCGACCGCGTGGAACTGCGGCAGGCCGTCTCCGTACCCTTTGCCGAATACCAACACCTCATGGATCATTCCGACATCATCCTCGACCAACTCTACAGCTACACGCCGTCCATGAACTCGCTGCTGGCCATGTCGAAAGGCATCGTGGTCGTAGGAGGCGGCGAACCGGAAAACTATGCCGTTATCGGCGAGCAGCAGCTCCGCCCCATCGTCAACGTGGAGCCTTCCGAGGAGAGCGTCTATCAGGCGCTGGAGCAACTGGTGCTCCATCCCCAGCGCATCCCCCAACTCCAGCGCGACAGCATCACCTATGTGATCCGACATCACGACCATCTGCAAGTAGCCCGACAGTATGAAGCCCTCTACCGTTCACTGGTTTAGGCTTTCCTGCGTGTCTTTCCTGTTGAAAAGGTTTGTAAGTAATCATTCGGACTTTCATTCTTCGATTCTCTTTAACACGAACTTTCCTGTTGCATCCATCCACAAATCCTCTCCAGCATATCTGGAGGAATTTTTCAAACATTATTCGTACCTTGCAGGGGCAACAACAACCAGTTCGGTGTTCTTCA
This sequence comes from Oscillibacter sp. MSJ-31, assembly GCA_963651005.1. Taxonomy (GTDB): domain Bacteria; phylum Bacteroidota; class Bacteroidia; order Bacteroidales; family Bacteroidaceae; genus Prevotella. Next base: position 9,406 of record CAVJNH010000026.1, on the reverse strand, counting down.
TCCCCTCACCATGGTTGTGATTAGCTAAGAAATTAGTACCTTTGCTGGGTCAACAATAACAGTTTTCCTGTAACCTGTTGTACTTTAGTCTGATGACGGAAATATTGGAAATGGAAAATTGAGTTGTTTGGGAAATGCAGGTTCTTCGGAAGGGGTAAGAATCTGCATTTCTGTTTTCAGAACAGTTCAAGTTGCTGATAAGGAGCAGTGGGTCGCTTCTCCTTCTGACAATAGAAAATCTTGATATCAGCAAACTGTTTGTCGGTGATGCACAGAATACCGACAGAACCTTTGTCAGGAAGTAAAGACTGTACTCGCTTAATGTGTACCTGGGCGTTGTCCATGCTTGCACAGTGGCGGACGTAGATGGAAAATTGGAACATCGTAAAACCGTCAGCCATGATGTTCTTGCGGAATCGGGCTGCAATCTGCCGATCCTTCTTAGTATCGGTAGGCAGATCGTATAATACCAAAACCCACATGACCCGATATTCGTTAAGCCGGTCTATCACGCAAAATCAGGATAATGGATTCTTCTTAATTCACCGTTGAAGCACTTGGCCAAACTTGCTGTGGTTTGGGCGACGGCAATCATAAGAGGACTCCTCTTGCCTCCAATCTTTACATCTACGACGGATATCTGCAACAGCTTGCGCTTGAGGTCCGTCGTCAGTTCTTCCATATTCTCGCCCGAATTGACGATGCCTATGACTATTTGGTCAACAAACGGCCGGTAAGGCTCCATGATGTCGTCGGCAAGGCAATAGTCATTGTATTTGTTGTGGTGGAAGATGCCGTAAACGGGCAGGAGACCACTGGCGACAAGTGCCCGAGCCACGACTGCCCTCAGTATTGCATAGCCATAGTTGAGGAGATTGTTGGGTGGGGCTTCTTCCTGTCCACGGATAAAATCGGGAATGGAGGGAAATATATTCCTCCAATAATAAACGGCTGCTTGTGCCTCGTAATTGTCAGAATCACCGCTTTTCACGTCAGCCGTCATTCTCCTAAGGTTCTTGGCAGAATGATGGGTCTGCGTTTCCAGGAGTGTGGCTTGGTTTTCTATTTTTGCTTTGACGGTCTGTTGCCAGAGTTGCTTCTTGAGAGGCAGTGAAGCCTCTATCTGTTTTCTGAATCTTTCGTTTTGGATGGCACACCCTTGCAAGGGCAAGAGCAGACCGGTGGGCATACGCTTGTCGTTACAGGTGATGAGGGCTACCGTGTTGTCCAACAGAGCGGCAATGAGTGTCTGGGTGATGGTAATCTGCTTGTGGTCTAAGATGACGACACCGATGTCCTCAATGGGTATTCACCATCTTATAGATGTGATTCCCATCCCCTGCGTCAGGCAGATACACCAAATCGTTGGGTGAGAGGGTGAAGAGCTGCTTTCTTCCGTCTTCCTTGCTTTCCTCGGCTACATTCAGGTGATTTTTCAATCGCTCGATGGCGATGTTTAATGGAATAGTCTCAAAGGAGCGTTCTCCTTCTTCGTTGACATATATGGCGAAGAACAGATTGGTTCCTTCATCAGCTCTAACATATTTTTTGATTTTGTTGCCTGTTTCACCGACGACGAATTTCATGCCAAGGGCTTCCGTTATCCTAACCTTGTAGATAGGCTTGTGGTCATTTCCGCCGTTCAACTCCTTGATGTTTTGGTTCATAGACACAATGCCATCTGGCGAGAATGCCATTTCGGGGTGCGACTTGCCATTCTCGTCGTCATATTGCTTAAGGTGGGCAAGCATGATTTTCCGGATGCCGCTGTCGGAGATGGACGCAATCTTCTTGGTGTCAAAGGTATCGTCTATGGCGACTCGTGTAGCAGCCATTCCATTCTCTTTCTCTGTATAGTAATATATCGTAACCTTGGAGATGTCTCTGCCGTTCAGCTTGTTGCCTCTGTCCTTGAAGTATTTGGCAAACAGCTTCTGGTCGAACTTATGGTACATCTGTATGAGCTTGGCTATTTCTTGTCTCAATTTCTTGTCTCAATTCCTTGTCGGCAATGTTCTGCCATTGCTCCAAGGCAGAAGACAACTTCACCTCTTTACGTTGCTGCAAGCGGACAAGCCCGGAGACTGTGGCCTTGTGCAAAGAGTCGTGCCTTTCCTCGCTTTTGTCTGATGAGGCTGCGATGTTGTTCAGGTAATTCACGATGTTTCTGCCGGTACAGGCGATGACGATGGCATCCATGGCATGATGGCGATGGTCGATGCGTTTCTTGCTGAAGCCGACGGACAACTCCAAAGGAATATCGGTCTGGAAGAAACGTGTGCCGTCCTTGTTTACCCACCGTCCATAGTCCTGCGTTCCCGTTTTCTCGTTGAGGCGTTCGAAGCGCGGCGCAACGAGGTGATTCCAGATATCGTTGATGCCCCATTCCCTCTTCAGCTTGTCGGTGATAGCGCCGTTGGTAGGGATTACATGCTTGGAGGTGGTTTCCAGCTCCCCCTCTTCCCTGACAAGGCACGACAGGATGCTGAGCATCTTTTTGCTCATGTACCGGCTGTCGTTGAGCTGACGCTGGATAAAATCTTCGGGTATGTCGTCGAGCAACAGTTTCTTCATCTTTGCCCGATTGTGGGCATAGTGCTTCTGGACGAAGTCCTCGTATTGTTTCTGGTCCAGGATCTTGATGTCATGCCCGAAGCTGCCTTTGATGATGCTGCCGCCTTTCTTGGAGATGAACTCGTAGGCGAGCATGCGGTCTTTTTCCTTGTTGACCTCGCTCTCGCAAATGACTTTGTTGGAGAGGGAGTCGTCGAAATATCTTGACTGGGGAATGATGTGCTCTATCTCGTAAGCCGACGTAAAGAGTTTGGACAGGGGAATGAGCTGTCCGGTGTAAGGCGACTTGTAGTTCTGCTCAAGCCACATCTTGTATCTCATATCTCAAGACATCCGACTGCCTGATGTGTACGGTTTTGGCATTGCCCAAGTCGTTCATGATTTTCTGTATGTCGTCGGGCGTTTCCACCGTGGGGTCAGACAACACACAATTCTCGTAAATCTTCAGCGTTTCCATCTGGTTGGGAGAATGGGGACGTACGTTCTCTACCTCGTAACCGGGATTGGCGAATTCTTGGAGCAACGCTTTTATTCCGAGGTTGGTACGCTCGTTTTCTGCATTTCTCAGACTGTCCTTGGCTCTGCCCTTGGCATCTTTCTTCAGTTCACGTCCCATCTCCACATGTATTTCGTCGATGTGGCCGTAAGATGTCCATATATCCCGAACCACCCGAAGGGTTTCGCAGATAATTTTTTCCACGACAGGATTGCGGAGAGCGTGTTGCTTGAGGTTGTTTTGGAGATAGAGGTCTATATCTTCCGGCTTCTCCCATTTGATGATTTCGGATGCCTCGGAGTGGCGATTGTAAACCACGTAACTTGCTGCCCAACGTGGCAAACCTTGGAAATCTGTAATATGCTGTTTGCCGGCTAACTTTTCCCTTACTCGGTCGGTAATGCCGTCATCTGCCACGCCGTCTATGATGTTGTTGATTCTCGCAAGCGTCTTGGTATCGATATCTTCTTCATGCCATCGTCTGCCCATACGCATCAAGGCGAGCAGTCGCTTGATGGCTTTTTCGGAATAAGCCCCATAGTCTTTGCCGTCTGGAGCGTATTGCTTGAACTTGTTCACGAAGTCTTCTTCTGGGAAATGATGCGCTGCGACGAATTTCCCCAGTGCCTTCTGGCACATGATGGGGTCATCTACAGAATAGAGAATGTGCCAGGGGTGGGTATAGCTGTCGTTGTCCAGTGCTGGTAGATTCAGGCTCTGTAGCCGTTTGCCGATTTCGAATCTTGTTGCGCAGCAAGGATATGTTTTGTCTTCCACATAATTTCAACGATAGCTGCCTGTATCCTTTCCTATGCCGAACGGTTTGTACTTAAGGAGTTGGTCTTGCTTGATTTCCTTCTTGTCTTGCAGCCATTCGAACAAGTTGCAATAGTCGTCATGGATCTGCAGGAATTGGGATGTTACATCATAGTCTGGGATTATCTTTCCGTTTACTTCTGCATTCTTTTTGAAAATGCGAAGGTTGGAAAGGAACTGCCAAAGTCTGAATTCCTCGAAAAGCGGATGCGACTTGGGGATACATTTGATGGGACGCGATTGAAGTATTCCCTCCTTATCTTTGAAGTGGTAGGATTCAAAGGGACAATCGGCTATCAGACTCTTCTTGCTCTTCAGAGGACGCTGATAGAATATAATGTCGTTGACAAACAGACTGGTGAAATCACCTGACATCAGTGATTCTACATGGGTTTCATTGTTTTTGTAAAGCTCATGTACACACGCCTCATAGAGTTCATGGTCGTTCAGCCCTGGTATAAATTCCTTTTGCTTGTCAAGAATCAGCCGGAGCTCTTCCTTGTAGAATCTCCTCTCGATGGTATGGATCAGCTTTCCTCTCACCTTGGTGCTGGGAGTGGACAGGAGATGCTCGTAAATGTATGTTCCTACAGTTTGCCGACTTTCGTCAAGGTTTTTCTCCGTGCGTTTTTTCATCAGCGTCCAGTCGTCTTCTTTTGGTGTACGGATAGTTATACAGGGTGCTCCCTCTTTATCTTTCAGATGGTCCAGTCGTAGGGGACGAGTTTGCCGTTGCTGACAAGCTCGGGGTGATGTTCCTTGAAATCGTTGAGCATTTCGCAAAAAGAGGCATGAAACAGAAAAGTGTTTCTGCCTTGTTCGTCCTTGCGATAGGGAAGCAACGGCTCACCGTGGTTTTTGAATTTACCGGGATGAGCAACGAAGTCTATCTGACTTTCAAAAGACTTGGGGAGAAATCCCATGGTATGGAGAACTCTTAGCAGTCTTTCGCGCCTGAGTATGGCTCTCTTGTATAATCTGCGAGTACTTCTGAAATCTGTTCTCTCGGAAGCGGGCGATTTCAAATTGCCCTTTTTGAAATCTCCCATGGTAGCGGCATCCATAGGAATGATACGGCACCCTGCTTTAATGATTTTATGGTCTGCATCATCTATCAAAGCCCAACCGATACTGTTAGTTCCTAAGTCTAAACCTAATATTTTGCTCATGTTTTATGGCTTTTGGTTATTATTTTGTGCAAATATAGCAAAAAATCTCAAATGAATTAGACTTTTTGAAGAAAAAGATTTATATTTGCAGCAATTTCAGCTAATCACAATAAGGATTATTCCGTTGTGAATACATTTTGGGCGGGATGACTCGCCCTTTATTTTGGCTCAAAACTTTTGTCGCGACTCAGCAAAAGAAAGCCAGTTGGGATGAAAATGTATGTACAACTTTGGCCGCTATCGGAATAAAAGAATCCCTGCAAACCTTGATTTGCAGGGATTTCGCGGTGGGTGCCCGGTGGGACTCGAACCCACGACATTCAGAACCACAATCTGACGCTCTAACCAACTGAACTACGGGCACCGTCAAGGCTCTCCGTTTGGAAAGCGAGTGCAAAGGTACACGATTTATTCGACATGGCCAAATAAATCGCGTACTTTTTTGCATTTACTTTATTCGGCAGGGGTCTTAGCCGGCGTCTTGGCCGGGGTTGCGGCCTTCTGCGCGTCCTGTGCGGGAGCGGTGGTGTTGCTCTGACTGGCACCGAAACCGGGCAGCGTGTTGGGGTTGGCTGTCGATTTCTCTACGTTCTCCATGACGGAGCTGTCGGTGACGGCGGTGGGAGCTACCCAAGCGCAGACAATGCTGAAGAGTACCATGGCAGCGGCAAGTCCCCAAGTGGCCTTCTCGATGAAGTCAGTGGTCTTGCGGACACCTGCCAATGAATTGTAGGAAGAGAAGTTGGACGAGAGTCCACCGCCCTTGGATTCCTGAACCAGTACGACGAGAATCATCAGTACGGCGGCCAGGAGGATCAGAATTACAAATAATGTGTAAAGTCCCATGTTGTTTTTACTTTTTGTTTTTATTACTGTTTATTATTAATTTTTCCAGAAATCTGATTTGGTCGGCGAAGTAGGCATTCTTTTTGGGGAACTGCACGCTGAGCCGCCGGATGATGTCGAGTGCTTTCTGATAGCGTCCCTGCTTGATGTAGATGCGCGCCAGGGTCTCGGTGAAGAATTCTTCTTCGTTGTTGTCCGCCTCTTGCTTCGTTTCCGGGGCGGTGTCCTGACGGACTTGCGGGTTGTCGCTGTCGTCGTCATTGCTGTCGCCGCTGTGGTCTTGTTCGCTCAAGGCAAAGCGTCCCTGTTCCTTTTCGAGGAAGTGGTCGATGAGGCTCTGTCCCTGCATCTTCGGCTGTTCGCTGTCGTCACGGCTTTCCTCTGCCTCGTTTTCCAACAGATAGGCCACATAGTCGACCGTGGCATCGGCCGGTGTGGGGCGTCGCTTCGCCTTTCCCGATTCTGCCTCTTCTTCCGGGATGGATTCGAGGAAGGTGTCGATGAGTGCAATGGTGCGGTCGCCACCGGGGGCGACTTCTGACGGCTTCTCTTCCCGTTGCCACTGGTAGTGGCCGCCTTCCACCATGTTGAACAGGGTGCGTCGGTCGGTAATGTAGCCTGCCGCTCTCCGCAGTTCCTCGTCGAACGAGGGGTCGTGGAGCAGGTAGAGGTTTTGCAGCATCAGCAGCCGGACGGTCTGGAAGTAGGGATGCAGTGCCAGCATCTGCCGCAGCTCGTAGAGCGTGTCGCGGTCCATGCGTTCCGGGTTGCCTATCAGCTCTGCTATGTTCGTCATGTTTCTACTCGCCTGTATTTGCATGATTCTACCAGTTGGCCACGGTGGCGTTGAATATCTGGTCGCAGAGTTCCTTTGACATCTGTGTCACCAGTTCCTCCTGCACGGAGTTCAGTGACTGTGTTGTCTCGTATGTTGCCGAGGCCGTGAACTGGCGCTCGAAATCTTCGTTGTGGTTGGTGTTGTTGGTGAAGCGCACGTTGACGGTCATGGAGAGTTCGGTCTGTGCGGAGTAGCCCTCTGCCGACACCGACTTGTTGCGCTGTTGGTATTGGGTGATTTCGCCCTCAATTTTCAGGTCGCCGTTGCGTTTCACCTGTTGCAGCCGGGTGTGGTTGGCAAACTGGTCCTTCAACTGGTTGTTGAACAGCGGCCCCATGGGTCCCCAGACATAGCTGGAGCGGATGGGGAAGTCGGCTATCTGGATGGTTTTCGTCTTCGAGTAGTCGATGCTGGCTCCATTGAACTTGTAGCTGACGGAGCAGGCGCAGCACAACACGAGCAGCATGACGGTGAGGCCGAACTGCTTCAGTTTGCGATAGAGCGTGCGGTCGCTGATGCCCAGTTCCCGGGCGGCCTTCTTGCGGTTGCCCCCGTTGCGGTTCAGTGCCTTTTCCAGTGCCTGTCGGCTCCAGTCGTTGAGGTTGAGGTTCTCGGGTTCTTTCTCCGGCTCCACGTATTCTTCCGCCTCGGCTTCTTCCATGTTCCGCTGCACGGGCCGGATGGCATTGATGGTGGTCAGCCGGGTGGTGGAGGCGGTCTCGCCCATCGGTGCCGTCTGCACGTCGGCAATCTGCTTTTTCAGTGTGCCCATCTCGCGGCGCATATCGTTGACATTGCTGCGCAATTCGTAGAGAATCTTGTAGAGAATCTCCCGTTCGTTCTCGAAGCTGTGGTCCGTGCCCGGACGAACGGCCACCAGTTGGGTGGACTCCTGATCCTGCGGAATGAACTGCACGAGGGCTTCGGCCGTAATCTGCCGTTCGGGACTGAGCACGGAAATCTGCTCGGTGATGTTCTTGAGCTGCCGCACGTTTCCCGGCCATTTGTAGCGCATCAGCACCTGCTTGGCCTCCTCGGTCAGCACCACCTTCTCCATGTGGTATTTCTCGGCCATCTGCATGGCGAAGAGGCGGAACAGCAGGATGATGTCCTCGCCGCGCTCGCGGAGTGGCGGCATCTGGATGGGGATGGAGTTGAGACGGTAGTAGAGGTCTTCGCGGAAACGTCCTTCGGTGATGGCCTGCCGGATGTTGACATTGGTGGCGGCCACGATGCGCACGTCCGTCTTGCGCACCTCGGTGGCTCCCACGGGAATGTATTCGCCAGTCTCCAGCACGCGCAACAGCCGGGCCTGCGTGGCCAGGGGCAGTTCGCCCACCTCGTCAAGGAACAGCGTTCCCTTGTTGGCCACTCCGAAATAGCCCGGAGAGTCGTTGACGGCTCCGGTGAACGAGCCTTTGGTGTGTCCGAAGAGTTCGGAGTCGATGGTGCCTTCGGGAATGGAGCCGCAGTTGATGGCGAAATATTTCTCCCTGCGGCGTGGCGAATTGTCGTGGATGACGTGCGGAATGATTTCCTTGCCGACACCGCTTTCCCCTACGACGAGCACGCTCAAGTCCGTCGGTGCCACCTGTAGTGCGACATCGAGTGCGTGGTTCAACGCTTCGCAGTTGCCTACGATGTTGTAACGCTGTTTGACGGTCTGTAGTTCGGAACTCTTCATTTAGCGGGCAAAGGTACTAAATAAATCTGACATTATGGCATAGACGGACGGAAAATTATCATTCCCCCTGCGTTTTGCGGTTGATTTTTATCATCAGCAGGCCGATTCCCGTCCACACCAGCTCGCGGATGCGCACGATGAGTGCCACGAAGATGCCTGCCGAAGCCGTCATGCCCAGTCCGCCTGCCGACATGAGGAAGCCGCCCTCGCGTCCGCCCAGTTGCAGAGGGATGAAGAACAGCAGGTTGGCGAAGAGGCTGGTGAAGGCCAGGATGAGAATACACTGCAGATAGTTGGCCGTCGGCATGATGACCAGCAACACGAAGAAAATCTCCAGAGCGGAGGCGATGCGGCAGGCCAGTTCCAACATCAAGGCTCCCATGAAGGTGCTCCGGTGCTGTCCGCGGAGTGCCGCAATCTGTCCGTCGACCTCGCGGAGCTGTCCGGCATTGCGCTCCACGAACGGCTGTGCCCACCGCTTGACCAGCGGGAAGCGGCTCAATATGCGCATCAGCCATACGGTGAATCCGTACTTGTAGCCCTTGAAGAAAAACCAGATGGCCAGCAGGCAGAAGGCTGCAATGACGGGCAACAGCACCCACATCAGCGGTGTCATGGGTTGGGTCAGCAGATAGAGCACGCACGACAACAGCCAGAACCAGAAATGGGAGAAGATGTGGGTCATGGAGTGCAGGATGACGGACGAGGTAGCGCGCTCGGTCCCGATTTTCGGCCGGAGCATCATGATTTTGTAGGGCTCGCCCCCCATCAGTCCGCCGGGTGTGGCGTAGTTGATGGCGAAGCCGCTGACTGTCACCTTGTAGAGCCACCAGAACGACAGTTTTCCGGAAGATTCTCCGGCCGTCTCCTGTCCTTTCTGGCTTCGGATGATGATCCACCACGCCGCCGTGTTGAACAGGTAGAGGAACGCCCACAGCACCACGACCGCCACCGCCCAGTAGCCGGCACGTTGCAGTCCCGCC
>CAVJNH010000025.1:0-29107 GCA_963651005.1 Oscillibacter sp. MSJ-31 | reverse complement strand
CAAGACCGTCAAGGGTAGCCTCAACCTGAAAAGAATGAAGGCTGGCTGGGACGAGGCTTACCTGTCAAAACTTTTGCAGGAAAATGCATTTTGATGCGTTTGCCCTGGCACTTTTTCGCATCATCATACACGCATGATTACATCATCATGCATTTCACCATCGTGACACCCACTTCCATGCCGTTCACGTTTTTCATCAGCTTGGAGACGGTCTGCAGATTGGCGTTGCCAGACTTGGCCCCGATGACCTTGAAAAGGTTGAGGAGCTTGGTGGAATTGGTCACGAACTTCATTTCCTTGCCCTCCAGCTGGGTGGTGATACTGACGGACTTGACACCCAAGGCGGTCAACTGGAGCTTCGAGTCCTTGACAGACCACTGTCCCTTGTAGGTTTTGCCCTTGAAAGTCGTGGTGAACGTTCCGTCTTGGTTGAAGGTCATTGTGGGTGAACCGGACTTGATGCCGATGGCGGCAAGTTTCGTCTGGAGCACGCTCTCCACCCTGTTGGCGGCAATCTTTGCGGCAGCACCGGTCAGCACGTTTTCCGACTTGAGGACAATGGCGGGTTCGTTGTAGACCCACGTGCCGACGATGTTTGCGGCACTGGCCTGCTTCTGGCCGGAGAAGATGGACGCGATGCCGGAAAGCAGGCTGGAGCTTCCGCTCTGTCCGGTTGTCCCCAAAACACTGTTCAACACCTCGTCAACGGATTGTGCACTGGTCGTGACGCACATGAACAGCATCATACTCGTCACGAAAAATTTCATTACTGATTTTTTCATTGTCTATATGATTTGATTGAAATTCAAACCAAAGGTACACTTTTTTACGGAATGTACAAAATATTAAAGCAAAAATTTCCCTTAAAATTTCCATAATATCGTCCGCCATTCGCCTAAAGACAAACTATCGTGCGTCTAAAGGCGAATGGGGACGGTACTAAAGGATGCTGCGCACAGGTTCACCCCAGTGCCTGACAGCTTAGAAGGTCACGTGGGTCTCGCCTGCCCAGCCGGTGTTGACGCTGACCCCAGTTGTGGTGGATGACGAGGCACCGGAGCCCGTAAAGAACGCGCAGTTGACCCATGTGATGTAGTTCTGCCGCATCTGCACGTCGAACTCACGGTTGTACAGTTCGTTGCCACTGCTGTCGAGGGCGGTTACGGCCAGATGGATGGTGCCCTCGGTATCGTGCAGAAAGGTATAGAGGTCGAACTGCTTCTGGCCTCCATCCACGTCGAATTTCACATCCTGCTTGCTGTTGACACACCCGAAACCGGTGTTGGCATCGAAGGCACCGCTGCCGCCTGTGTAGTAGAAGCGCATCTTCTTGACTTCCGCAGGAATCGCATCGGTGATGACGAAACGGCAGAGGGACACGATGCGGTTGAGCGCAATCTGTTGATAGATAGGTTCGTCGGCCACGGTGAAAGTGGTGGTGTAGAGGAACGTGTCGGAGAAGCCCTGGGAATTGGTGAACTTGATGCAGGTGGGATCGGTCATGGTGGGGTTGCCGCCACTGCTGTGGCCGACAATCACAATCTGGTAGGTTCCTTCCTCCAGTTGGAAACCGGCCGTTCCGAAGTTCTTGTCATTGGCGGTCTGGTTGACTTGCTTGACGCGTGTACCGTCTGTATCGTACACGGTGAAGTTCATGCGTGTGCAGGCTTCCGACGCGTCCGCGCGTGTACCACTGCCGAACGGGGTCTGCTCCAGTTGTAACACGCTGACAATGAAGTTGCCGTCGACTTGTGCGACATCGTCGTCGGTCAGAATCATCCTTTCGCAGGTGGTGAGTGTGCAGAGCATCAAGAGCACTGCGCAACAAAACAATATCTTTTTTTTCATCGTACAGTCCTCCTGATTAGAATGTTACGGTCTGTTCCGTTTCCCAGTCGGTGCTCAGCTGTACGGAGAAGTTGGAAGTGTCTGCCGTGAAGAGCGAACCGGAGAGGGTCGTGATGCGGTTACGCTTCAAGGGCACGCCATTTATTGTTTTGGTGTTCAGCACGTTTTGGTTTTCATCCAAGACCTCCAGCTTGATGTCCGCCTGCTGTTCGTCTGCAGTAAGGAAGGCGTAGTTGGCGATTGACAGTTTACCCTCTTCAATATGATAGCTGTTAGTCACCGTGAAGCCGTTGTTGTCGAGTGCTGCCCCCGTGGTGGGATTGAAACTTTTGCTGCCGACGGAATAGGTGGTGCGGATCTTGGATACGTCCGTTGAGAACGCGTCTGTCGAACGGATACAGAGCTTGGTCATGATACGACGGAGTGTCGCGGAAATGTTGAGCGCATCTGTTTTGTTGACCACGATTTTGGCGGTAGCCGTGAAGGTCTCGCGTGCAAATTCGCTGGTGTAGGACGCTTCCGTGGGACTGGTCAGCGTAAACCCGTCCTCCGCCTTTCCGCCGCGGGCGACGATGACCATGTCGTACGTGCCGAAGAGTAAATTGCACGTGAACTTGCCGAAGGTCTCATACGTCTTCGCGTCGCTGCGTAATTGGGTAAACTTGTAGGCCAACGTACCGTCAGAAGCAAAGAACGCCAAGTCAATGGCCGCCACGCCGCTGTATTCGGCAGCCGCCGTCCCGTCCGCTCGCGTGACAGCCCGTGTGTCGGGAAACTCCTCCACCGAAATGTCCACTCCGCTGACATTCACGCATACCGGTGCGTACTGCTGTTCGTCACTCTTGTTTACATCACTTTCGTTGCTGCAACTTGCAGTCAACAGGCAGATTACTGCCATGAAAGCCATTCTTTTCATTGTTGTTGTTAAAATGAATATAAAAAAATAAAACGCGCAACTTTTACGCGCTGTTCCATATCCACACACAAAAAAAGGGGGATGCGTCAAAATGGTTGTTTTTGACACATCCCCCATATACTTGTTCCAAGCATTGTTCAGTTACCTGCCGATCCTCCCACTATATCGAGCAATTCGTTTGTGATGGCTTGCTGACGGCTCTTGTTGTACTGAAGGTTCAACTGCCGCAAGAGTTCGTCGGCATTGTCGGTGGCCGTCTGCATGGCAACCATGCGGGCGGCATGCTCCGAAGCAATGCTGTCAAGCAATGCCGTATAGAGCATCAGATGCGCCATCTTGGGGATGAGCATCGTCAGGACGGTCTGCATATCGGGCTCGACTATGAAGTTGTCGTTCAACGGCACAGCCTCTTCCTCCTGCTTCTCCGTTTCGCGTGCATTGCGCTTGAGGTAATCCTGCGTCTCACGCGTGGCAATGGTACTCGTCAGGTCCCGCTCGTGGTCCCGTTTGAGTTCGCTCTCGAGGTCAATCGGGAGGAACACCTTGTTGGTAAGCACTTGCGAACCGGCACTCTTGAAATGATGGTAAATCAAGTCCACCTTGTCTATCTCGCCATACATGAAGCGGCGTCCGAGTTCTTGGGCCAAGGCGATACACTTCGACACGTCGGGATGGTCTGTCAAATCGACGTAGTCGTTGCGGACGAGGCATCCCATCTTGGCGGCAGCCTCTGCCACCTTGCGCCCCACGGGATAGATTTCCACCTGCCCCGCGCCCAGTTCGGCGGTCAGCGCGTCGACGCGGTGCTTAAGCAACCGGATGACATTCGCATTGAAACCGCCACAGAGCGACGAGCTGCTGGAATAGACCACCATGGCCAGACGTTTCACTGGGCGTTCTTCGTTGAACACGGTCTGTGCCTCGGCTTCTGCCGCAAGAAACGATTTCAAGATGTGCTCCAGCAATGTCTCGTAGGGCAGCATATTCTGAATGGCTACCTGAGCGTGGTGGAGCTTCGACGAAGCCACCATCTTCATGGCACTCGTAATCTTACGGGTGCTCTGGACACTTGCTATACGTCCCTTGATTTCTTTCAGACTCGGCATAGGCTATCATGCTTTATAGGTTCCGGCAATGTCGGCCATGACCTGTTCGATGCGCTGCGTGGTGGCATCGTCAATCTTTCCGCTGCCCAAGGTGTCGATGACCTCCGGAGCGGAAGTGCGCAGCTTGTCAAGGAAGGCATCCTGACACTCGCGTACCTTGTCAATGGGCACATCGCGCATCAGTCCGTGCACACCGCAATAGAGGATGGCCACCTGTTCGCCGACGGGCATCGGGCTGTATTGAGGCTGGATCAGCAACTGGTTGTTCTTGCGGCCACGGTCCAGGGTCATGGCTGTCACGGCATCCATATCGCTGGAGAACTTGGAGAACGACTCCAGTTCACGATACTGTGCCTGGTCGATTTTCAACGTACCGGCCACCTTCTTCATGGATTTGATCTGAGCCGAACCTCCCACACGGGAAACGGAAATACCCACGTTGATGGCCGGGCGGAAGCCTTGGTTGAAGAGGTCGCTCTCCAGGAAGATCTGTCCATCGGTGATGGAAATCACATTGGTGGGGATATAGGCTGACACGTCGCCGGCCTGTGTCTCGATGATAGGCAATGCCGTCAGCGAACCGCCGCCACGGACGTGACCCTTCATGCAGGCAGGAAGGTCGTTCATCTGTTCGGCCACCTCCTGCTGCTCGTTCATCTTGGCCGCACGTTCCAACAGACGGGAATGGAGGTAGAAGACATCGCCGGGATAGGCTTCGCGTCCGGAAGGACGGCGCAGGATGAGCGACACCTCACGGTAGGCGACGGCCTGTTTAGAGAGGTCATCGTAGACCACAAGGGCGGCATAGCCGCGGTCGCGGAAATACTCGCCGATGGCAGCACCGGCAAACGGTGCGTAATACTGCATGGCGGCAGGGTCTGCCGCAGTGGCTGCCACAACGATGGTGTAAGGCATGGCTCCATGTTCCTTGAGCGACTGCACCAGCGTGGCCACGGTAGATGCTTTCTGTCCGATGGCCACATAGATGCAATACACGGGGTGGCCTGCCTCATAGAAACTCTTCTGGTTGATGATGGTATCGACGGCGATGGCGGTCTTTCCCGTCTGACGGTCGCCGATGATCAGTTCGCGCTGTCCGCGACCGATAGGAATCATCGAATCGACAGCCTTCAGACCCGTCTGAAGCGGTTCCTTCACCGGCTGACGGTAAATCACACCGGGGGCTTTGCGGTCGAGCGGCATTTCAAAGGCTCCCGTCAGGTCGATGTCTCCCTTTCCGTCGACGGCCTGTCCGAGGGGATTGATGACGCGCCCCAACATATTGTCGTTGACACGGATAGAGGCAATGCGCTTGGTACGCTTCACCACCTGTCCCTCTTTAATGCCCGCGGTCGGACCAAGAAGCACACAACCCACATTGTCCTCTTCGAGATTCATCACAATGGCCATCGTGCCATTCTCGAACTCGAGCAGTTCATTGGCTTCTGCGTTGCGGAGTCCGTAGATTCGGGCGACACCGTCACCGACGGTGAGCACGGTGCCCACTTCATCGAAACTGGCGGCATCGTTCACGCCCTCAAGTTGCTCAAGCAACACCTGCGAGACCTCACTTGGTTTTATTTTATCTGACATTGTTTCTTTTAATAATGCTTGATACAAGTGTCCTCGGACACTTTGCTTATTTACATAACTGTGCAAGAATGGTGTTGAGCTGCGACTTCACACTCGCATCCATACGATAGGTATCGTACTCCAGGATGAAACCACCGATGATGTCGGGATTGACCTCCGACTCAAACTCCACAGTGCCATTAGTCTTGTGCTCCACCATCCGGCGCATCTTCTGCTCGGTCTGAGCCGACACGCGCGTAGCGGTGGTAAGTTTTCCCCGGATGATGTTCTTCTGCTTGCGGTAGAGCGTGACGTATGAGTTCGCCATGAACTGCATCACGTTCTCGCGACCTTCTTTCAATACGAGATTGATGAAGTTTCGGGTAAGGACAGAAGGGCGGTCACCTGCGGCAGCCGCAAGAAGCCCCGCCTTCTTGTCTCTCGAAAGCATGGGATTCTCGACGGCTTGCCGGAGACGCTCCACCTCCAGATAGCTCTTGGCCAAGGTCATCATGTCCTGATAGACCTCCGTCTCAAGCCCTCCGGCGGTGGCCGTCTTCAACAGCGCCCGCGCATATCTGGTCGATATAGCTCCAATATCCATACGCAATCTCAATTATCTTTTGTCATTTAGCAGAAACTTCATCCAGCATACGGTCGATCAAATCCATCTGCGACTGGTCGTCTTTCAGATTTTCGCGAAGCACCTTACCGGCAATATCGACACTCAACACGGCTACCTGTCGGCGGATGTCGGCTATCGCAGCACTCTTCTCCTGAGCAATGGCTGTTCTGGCTTCATCCAACAAGCGGTTACCCTCCTGCCGGGCCTTTTCCTGAGCCTTTTCCACGATGGTGTCGCGTGCCTGGGCAGCCTCCCGGAGTATCTGAGCCTGTTTCTCGCGAGCCTCCTGCAAGATGGATTCCCCTTCTTTCTCTATATTGGCGAGACGCTCCCTGGCCTCGTGGGCTTTGCGGAGACTCTCGTCAATGAAGTTCTTGCGCTCCTCCACCGATTTCGTGATGACGGGGAAGCCGAACTTGGCGAGCAGAAGGAAGACCACCAAAAACGCAACGAGCATCCAGAAGAAAAGTCCGAAGTCGGGCGTCAGTATTGATGGTAAATTCATATCCATTTGCCTTGAAGTTTTGATGGATTACATGAACACGCAAAGTGCGCAGACCACAACCGCAAACAGAGCCACACCCTCGACGAAAGCGGCTGTAAGAATCATGTTCGTGCGGATAACACCTGCGGCTTCCGGCTGACGTGCAATGGCATCCATCGCACTTCCACCGATACGGCCGATACCAAGACCGGCACCAATTGCTGCAATACCTGCGCCGAGACCGGCACCAAACTTAGCGAGACCAGCACCTGCGGCTGCCTGTAAAATCAATGATAACATAATCTAAACGTTTTTAATTGGTTATACTTGTTTTTTTTTGTTTTGTTGATTCTATGTATGGAAAGCGTCATGCCCGTCTCATTCCTTGTGGGACTCCGGGTGAGCCAGACCAATGAAGACGGCACTCAGCATGGTGAATACATAAGCCTGGATGAACGCCACAAGAAACTCAAGGCAGTTCATGAAGAGCATCATCACGAAACTCAAGAGCGTCAGTCCACTACCCAACACGGCATTCAGTGACCAGCCGATGAAGATGATGGCAGTGAAAGAGAGGATGATGGCATGGCCCGCCATCATGTTGGCAAACAGACGGACCATCAGTGCAAAGGGCTTGGTGATGATGCCGAAAAGCTCGATGACCGGCATGATGGCCACGGGATAGGCTTTGAGGAAAGCCGGCACATCGGGCCAGAATATCTCTTTCCAATATTCCTTGTTGCCAAACAGGTTGATGGCCAACATGGTGCAGAGGGCAAGGAAGAAGGTGATGTTGATGTTTCCAGTCACATTGGCTCCGCCCGGAAATACGGGAAGCAATCCCAACAGGTTGGTGATGAGAATGAAGAAGAATGCCGTCAGCAGATAAGGGGCATAAGGACGGTAGTGCTTCTCCCCGATGGAGTCCTTGATCAGGTCATCGTTGATGGTCATGACAAGCATCTCCATCATGCCGACGAATCCTTTCGGACTATCGTGCGTCACGTCGTGCCTGCGATACCAACGTGCACATCCCAGGAAGACAGCCAACATGACGAATACGACAATCCATATCTGGAGCACTCCCTTGGTGATGCTCAAATCCAACGGGCGAACGACGCTGCCGTCCGACAGCCGCTCGTAAATCTTTCCGTTCTTGGCTTCGTTGAAAAAGAAACCCTGATAGTCGTGTCCTTCCTCGGCGGCCTCCGTCATACGGGCACTGCTGAAACAATGCCATGTGCCGGTGGCTTCGCTCCTCACTATCACAGGCAACGGTATGCTGACGTGCGACTTCCCTATGGTCGTAATGTGCCACTCATAGGCATCAGCCATGTGTCCCAGCACGATTTCCTTCACATCCACTCCACTGGCCTCCGCAGCCCTGACAGTTGCCGGAAGTCCCAAAAGCATCAGTAGAAGACATCTGATTAAATATTTCATTTTCTTTGATTTATACGTTTTGGCGAATCTTTTTCTCCACGTTCACGAAGTAGAGGGTATCGTACACGAGCAACAGGAAGTAATAGGCAAGGAAGACGGACACAAAGAACCGGACGGATGACGCTTCAGACACCAGAAACAGGTAGATGACCACCGTCGCAATGCCTGCAAGCATACGTATTCCAGAGGCGGCAAGGTAAAACACAGGAAGGCTCGCCGACGACCGACAGGCCACTGCGCGCCAAAACATCCCGTAAACCAGACAGGCCAGCAACTGGAATCCGGCTGCCACAACCGTCGGCATACCCATCAGAGACCAGTCCCCCCAGCTCGTGATGCACAAGAAAGCAAGAGCCGTCACCACCGCAATGAGGGCGAGACTCTGCACCATATATATGACTGCTACCTTGCGCATGACTGTTCCGGTTTTGTGGTCTTATTTACTTGCTCTATTCATGAAGCTCTATACAGAGTGCCACTTCGTTCTTCTGCACTTCGACAAAGCCTCCTGCTGTTTCCAACTGGTGCTTTGCGCCGTCAGGCAACGTGTAGGTCACGGTGCCTTCCGTCAATGCCGAAATGATCGGGGCGTGGTTTGTCAGTATTTCAAACTGCCCCAACATCCCCGGGACGAGAACACTCTGGACGTCGCCCTCAAACTCCACCTTCTTCGGAGAAACAATCTTCAACTTCAGCATACGGCTTATCCTTTAGCTGCTTCCAACAGTTTTTTGGCTTTCGCTTTCGCGTCTTCGATGGTTCCTACGTTGAGGAATGCCTGCTCGGGAAGGTCGTCGACCTCACCGTCGAGGATGGCGTTGAAGCCCTTGATGGTCTCTTCTATGGGCACCATCACGCCCGGCAGACCCGTAAACTGCTCTGCCACGGAGAACGGCTGCGAAAGGAAACGTTGTACACGGCGTGCACGGTTCACGGTCTGCTTGTCCTCGTCCGACAGTTCATCCATGCCGAGAATGGCGATAATATCTTGCAGTTCCTTGTAGCGTTGCAGGATTTCCTTTACCCGTTGGGCGCACTCGTAGTGTTCCTTGCCCACTACCAGCGGGTCCAGAATACGTGACGTACTGCCCAGAGGATCTACGGCAGGATAGATACCGAGTTCGGCAATCTTACGGTCAAGCACGGTCGTTGCATCGAGGTGCGTAAACGTCGTGGCAGGAGCCGGGTCGGTCAAGTCGTCAGCCGGCACATATACAGCCTGCACGGAAGTGATGGAGCCTTTCTTTGTGGAAGTGATGCGCTCCTGCATGGATCCCATTTCCGATGCCAGCGTCGGCTGATAACCCACGGCCGAAGGCATACGTCCCAACAGGGCAGACACCTCAGAACCCGCCTGCGTAAAGCGGAAGATGTTGTCGATAAAAAACAGGATGTCGCTCGCGCTTCCGTCCTTGCCGCCGCCGTCACGGAAACCTTCTGCGACAGTCAGACCGGAAAGGGCCACCGACGCACGTGCCCCCGGCGGCTCGTTCATCTGTCCATAGACCAGAGTGGCCTGGCTCTTCTTCAGTTCCTCCGGATCAACCAACGAAAGGTCCCATTTTCCTTCGTCCATCGCTTTGCGGAACTTCTCGCCATAGCGGATAACGCCCGACTCAATCATCTCGCGGATCAGGTCGTTGCCCTCACGGGTACGCTCCCCCACTCCAGCAAAGACGGAGAATCCGTTGTGCCCCTTGGCGATATTGTTGATAAGCTCCATGATGAGCACCGTCTTGCCTACACCGGCACCGCCGAACAGTCCGATCTTACCACCCTTGAGGTACGGCTCCAACAGGTCAATCACCTTGATACCCGTGGCAAGAATTTCCTTCGTCGTGGAAAGTTCCTCGAATTTCGGAGCCTCACGATGGATGGGATAAGCCCCTTCCATATCCAACGGCTTCATACCGTCAATCGGTTGCCCGATAACATTGAGCATACGCCCCTTAATCTGTTCCCCCGAAGGCATCATGATGGGCGACCCCATCGGGACGGCTTCCAGTCCACGTTGCAGACCGTCGGTGTTGTCCATAGCCACGCAGCGCACGGTGTCCTCACCGATGTGCTGTTGCACCTCCACCACAAGTTGCGAACCATCTTGACGCGTGATGGTCAGAGCCTCGTGAATACGGGGAAGCACTTTTTCCGCGTCCTGGCCTTCGGTATTGAAATAAACGTCAATCACCGGGCCGATGATCTGCGAAATGTGTCCATTAATCTGTGACATAAGCAGTAGTTTTTATTTTTTATTTAGTTTTATCCGTTACGATATTTTGACGCAAAGCTACGAATTTTATCTGAAACAAAAAAAGAAATTCACAAACTTTAATGTTTCTTGTCCTTCATCAAACGCTTTCTACCGCTTCACTCAAGCTCTACCCAAGTCCAAAAGAGCGATTCGGATTACATTATTATATACAGCACCGAAGAGGCGTGAGAAAGGAAAGGCCGAATTTATTTGTCTATTTGGCAATTTATTCGTACCTTAGCGGCGTGAAACGCTAAACAGTCAACCCTTCGTCAAGACCTTGCAGGCGGTGAGCACCAATACTTTCAAGTCCTGCCAAAGAGAGTGGTGCTCCAGGTCGTGGAGGTCTTGCTCCAGTCGGCGAAGCATCTTCTCCATCGTTTCGGTGTAGCCGTTGCGGACGGTGGCATTGGAGGTGATGCCGGGGCGCACTTGAAGGAGTTGCCGGTAGCGTGGATTTTCCTTCATAATCTTATCCACGAAGAAGGGACGCTCGGGGCGCGGCCCCACCAGCGACATCTCGCCCTTCAGCACATTCCAGAGTTGGGGCAGCTCGTCCAGATGACGGACACGCAGCCATCGTCCTGCCGCGGTCAGTCGCGCATCCTGTTCGCCCTCGCTCAGTTGCGGCCCGTCCGGCTCGGCATCCACCACCATCGTGCGGAACTTATAGATTCTGAACAGGCGACCGAAGCGGCCTACGCGATCCTGGCGATAGAGGACGGGGCCGTCGTGGCCGTGCCATACCCTCAGGGCGCAGACGAGGAACAGGGGCGAGAGGACGATGAGACCCACGCCGGAAAGGAGCACGTCGAGCAGTCGCTTCACTTCACAAACACCTTCTTTTTGGCCGCCCGACTTTCGTTGCCCAGTCGGTTGAGGGCGGTGACCATATACACGTAGCGGCCTGCGTCTCCGCTGATTTCATAGTGGCAGTCGTCCGTGAGTGCCACGATGTGCGAAGCGTCGTCAAGATTGACCGGTTCTCCCTTTTCGAAGCGGTAGACCACATAGCGCGTGGCCTGCTGCTGCCATGTCTTGCCCTTCGGGGCTGTCCAGAAAAGAATCGGTTGGCCGTCGATATGCAGCACCTTGAGGCGGCGCACCTTCTTGGGAGCCTTGTCGCACAGATGGGGCATCAGCGGCTGCAGGGCCGGTGTGTGCCAATAGTGCTGGCGCAGGCTCTTGCCGTAGTTGCCCACGTTGTCGACCACGGCCTTGGCATACCACAACACGGTGCCCTGTACGCCCGGCAACGCGCGGTGCAGCTGCATCTTGGCCGAAAGCTGATGGCGGCCGGGCTGTTCCGGGTCAGCATATTTCACGGTACGTTCCACATCCTCGCCGATGAAAAGCGGACGCGCCGAGGCATGGTCGTTCCACCAGCGGATGAGTTCGGCGTAGTCTGCCGTCGGGTGGCCGATTTGCCAATAGAGCTGCGGCACGGTATAGTCGACCCATCCCCGGTCTATCCACTGGATGACGTCGGCATAGAGGTCGTCATAGTTCTGGAGGCCGCGGGTGCGGCTGCCTTTGGGGTCGCTGGCCTGGTTGCGGTAGATGCCGAAGGGACTGACGCTGAACTTCACCCACGGCTTGACGCGGTGGATGGTGGCGTTGAGCTGTTCGATGAGCAGGTCGACCTGATGCCGCCGCCAGTCGCCGCGGTCGCTGAAGCCCTGCGGGTCTGCACGGAACTGCGCCTCGTCGGGAATCTCCACGCCGGCCACGGGGTAAGGATAGAAATAGTCGTCGATGTGGAGGCCGTCGATGTCGTAGCGGCTCACGATGTCCTCGACCACCCGGCAGATATAGTCGCGGTTCTGCTGCAAAGCCGGATTCATCACTATCAGTCCGTCGTAGGCGAAGCTCCATTCGGGATGGCGCGCGGCCACATGGTCTGCGGCCAGCCGATAGGCCGACTTGGTCTTGGCGCGGTAGGGATTGATCCAGGCATGGAGTTCCATGCCGCGCCTGTGGCACTCGTCGACCATCCATTGCAGCGGGTCCCAGTAAGGCACGGGAGCCTTGCCCTGGACACCTGTCAGGAAATGGCTCCACGGCTCAATATCACTCTGGTAGAGCGCGTCGCAGGCCGGACGCACCTGAAAGATGACGGCGTTGACCCCGTCTTTCTGCAACTCGTCCAACTGTCCGGACAATGTCTTCTGCATCTGCCGCGTGCCCATGCCTTGAAACTGGCCGTTGACGCACTGGATCCAGGCTCCGCGAAATTCGCGCTTCGCCGACTGCGCCGCCACCCGGATGGACAGCAGCAGGGACAAAAGGACAAGAAGGGTATAGGATTTTCTCATTTCTTCAAAGGTTTATCGTCGTTAAAATAATCTTTCTTCCGGTTGCGTGCCTCTTCGATGGACAGCAACTGTTGCTGCTGTTGCCGGTAGTCGTCCCGGAGATGGCGGTAGCGTTCGTCCAGGCCGCTGACCATCCGCTCCTTCTCGGCTTCGTTCAGCAGTTTGGCGGCCACCGTCGCATTTTGCGAGGCATCCTTCATCCACACCACGGGACCGCCGTAGACCGGCGCGATTTTCAGGGCGACATGAAGCTCGCTGGTGGTGGCTCCGCCGATCATGATGGGGATGTCGAGGCCGGCGCGCTTCATCTCCCGCGCCACATTGACCATCTCTTCCAGACTTGGCGTGATAAGTCCCGACAGCCCGATCATGTCGACCTGCTCCTTGACGGCCTTGGCCACAATCTGTTCGGCAGGCACCATCACGCCCATGTCCACAATCTCATAACCGTTGCAGGCCATCACCACCGCCACGATGTTCTTCCCGATGTCGTGGACATCGCCCTTGACCGTGGCCAGCAGCACTTTCCCGGCCTTGCGGTCGCGGTCGGTCTTCTGCTGCTCGATGTAGGGTTGCAGGATGTTGACGGCCTGCTTCATGGTGCGTGCCGTCTTGACCACCTGCGGAAGGAACATCTTGCCCTGTCCGAAGAGCTGTCCCACCTCGTTCATGCCGGCCATCAGCGGCCCTTCGATGAGGTCTACGGCACGGGGATATTGTCCGAGGGCTTCCGCCAAGTCATCCTGCAGATAGTCGCCGATGCCCTTGACCAGCGCGTGTTTCAGCCGGCTCTCCACGTCGCCCTTGCGCCATTGTGCGTTGCGTGCAGCCTCGGCACTGACCGTCGCGGCAGCCGGTGCATCCTTCGCCTGCTGCTGTTCCAAGATGCGGTTGGCCAGCCGCGTCAGTTCGTCGGCCGCCCCGGCGTGCCGGTTGAGAATCACGTCCTCGATGACCTTCAGTTCCTCCGGCGGGATGTCGGAATACAACACCTTCGTGGCAGGATTGACAATGCCGAAGTCCATTCCACGCTGTATGGCATGGTAGAGGAACACGGCGTGCATGGCCTCACGGATGTAGTTGTTGCCGCGGAAGGAAAACGAGAGGTTGCTGACTCCGCCGCTGACGTGCGCCCCGGGCAGATTCCGGCGGATCCATTCCGTGGCGCGGATGAAGTCGAGCGCATAGCTGTCGTGCTCCTCCATGCCCGTGGCCACTGCCAGCACGTTCGGGTCGAAGATGATGTCGAGCGGATGGATGCCGACGCGCTCCGTGAGGATACGGTATGAACGTTGGGCTATCTCTATGCGCCGTTCGTAGCTGGTGGCCTGTCCCTGTTCGTCGAAACACATCACCACGACAGCAGCCCCGAAGCGTTTCACGTCCTGGGCGTGGCGTATGAACACGGCTTCGCCCTCCTTCAGCGAGATGGAGTTGACGATGGGCTTGCCCTGTACGCACTGCAGGCCTGCGGTGATCACCTGCCAGTCGGACGAATCAATCATGACGGGGACGGACGCGATGTCGGGTTCTGCGGCAATGCGGTTGAGGAAATTGACCATCTCGCTCTTGGCGTCGAGCAGTCCGTCGTCCATGTTGATGTCGATGACGAGCGCACCGTCTTCCACCTGTTTCCGGGCGATGGCCACCGCCTCGTCGTACTGTTTCTCCTTGATGAGCCGCAGGAATTTCCGCGACCCGGCCACATTGCACCGCTCACCGACATTGACGAAACGGACTTCGGGAGTGACTTCCAGCAGTTCGAGGCCGCTGAGTTGCATATAGGGAGACGGACGGGCCGGCTGATGGGGCTTCTTGCCCTGGACCAGCGGCAGGTATTGGGCGATGAACTGCTCGTCCGTGCCGCAGCATCCGCCGATGATGTTGACCAGACCCTCGTCAATCATGGCCGCAATCTTCGGAGCCATCGACTGGGGCGTTTCATCATACAGCCCCATGGAGTTTGGGAGTCCGGCGTTGGGATAGGCACTGATATAATAAGGTGCGCGGCGAGCCAACTGGCGGAGGAATCCGATCATCTGGTCTGCACCGAACGAACAGTTGAGGCCGACCGAGAAAATCGGGTAGCCGCTGATGCTGGCCAGGAAAGCCTCCAAGGTCTGGCCGCTGAGCGTGCGCCCGGCCAGGTCACTGACGGTGGCACTGACCATGATGGGGAGTTCTTTCTCCCGACGGGCCATGACCGTCAGGGCGGCATCAATGGCCACCTTGGCATTCAGCGTATCGAAAACGGTCTCTATGAGCAGTGCGTCCACGCCCCCTTCGACCAGTGCGTCAATCTGTTCGACATAAGCCTCATGGAGCTTCGGGTAGGTCAGCTCGCGCGCGGCAGGGTCGCTGACATCCGGCGACATGGAGCAGGTCTTGTTGGTCGGTCCGATGCTGCCTGCCACAAACCGGGGCTTGTCCGGCGTGGTGTATTCGTCGGCGGCGCGACGGGCGATGCGTGCCCCTTCCTGCGCCATCTCGCGGCAGTGGTCTTCCATGCGGTAGTCGGCCTGGGATATGCGCTGTGCGTTGAAGGTGTTGGTGGTGATGATGTCTGCCCCTACGGACAGGTATTTCCGGTGGATGTCCGCAATCACGTCGGGGCG
Source organism: Oscillibacter sp. MSJ-31 (assembly GCA_963651005.1). Taxonomy (GTDB): domain Bacteria; phylum Bacteroidota; class Bacteroidia; order Bacteroidales; family Bacteroidaceae; genus Prevotella. The sequence continues at coordinate 13,932 of CAVJNH010000025.1, read as the reverse complement.
CGTCAGATTGAGGATGTCGTTGTTGCCGCGCATCTGTCCCTCGTAATCCGCGCAGACCGCCCCACGGAAGTCCTGCTCTTCAAGCCGGTACTTCTGTATCATAGTCCCCATGGCTCCGTCGAGCACGAGGATGCGTTGCCCTGCCAGTTCCTTCAGTGTCGCCATCAGTAGTGTTTCATTGCACGGTCCATTTCCCTGCGGTCTTCCTTTTCCTTGAGGGTCTGCCGCTTGTCGAACTCCTTCTTGCCCTTGCAGAGGGCGATGTCCATCTTGGCCCGTCCGTGGCCGTCGATGAACACGAGGAGCGGCACAATCGTATAGCCAGTCTGTTTGGTGGCTGCCTGCAACTTCTGTATCTCGCGCTTGGTGAGCAGCAGCTTGCGGTCGCGCTTCATCTCATGGTTGTTGTACGACCCATAGAAATAAGGTGACACGTTCATGCCCTTCACCCAAATCTCCCCATTATGGATGAAACAGTAGGTGTCCACCAGACTGGCCTTGCCCAAGCGGATGGACTTTATTTCCGTGCCCGTCAGTACGATGCCGGCGGTATAGGTCTCGATGAAGAAGTATTCAAACGAAGCCTTCTTGTTTCGGATCTGCACGGGACTTTTCTTCCGTATGTTCTCGTCGTCTTTGTTCATGCCGTTGTCGTTTTGTCGGTTACTACGGCAAAATTGCCGATATGCTGGTCTATATAGGTGGCGATCTCTGCCGTCCAGGCTTCCTCTTGTTCCACGAAGGTATCGTCAAGGTCGTCAAAGTCCGGCATTTGTTCGAAGAGAGCCATGAATTCGTCGTCGCTGCAATCCCGTTCTATCGTCTCCCGATGCTTCAGATACAGCGTGTGCGCCTTACGCACGAGCTTGGAAAGGTCGCACAGTCCCCACAGCTTGACAGCTTTCGCAAAGGGGTTCTTGAAGATGAACGGGCCGTAGCCGTTGTGGATCAGCTGCACGAATCCGCCGTCCATCACCTCGTCGTGGAGCGTTTCCCAGGCCAGCAGCGTAATCTGGTCGGCATTGAGGCGCGCCATGTTGTCCGCCGTGAGCGGACCTCCGATGGTCTGGTGTATGGCTTCAAGGAAAGCGTGGACAAAGGCATCCATGCCCTGCCCTGCTGCCTGTCGCAGCGTCTGGTCGTTAATCTTTACTTCGTTTGACATGTGTTCTGAATGTTTACGGTCTCCGTCTATTCATCCTGGTACGCTTCCTCCCCTATCTGCTCCCGCGCACCGATGGTCAGCTTGCGCAAGTCGTAATAGGAGCCGTTGTATATATTGAAGTCTACGTCTCCCTTGATGCCGGGCAAACGTCCTGCATCGGTGTGCTGCCAGAACTTCCACTGACCCTTGTATTCCACCTTGTCCACGTAGTAGTGGGCAATCCAGTAGGGATACTGGTCAAAGACCGGGTCGCTGAGGTAGCGCATCTTGAATTTGTAGTACGTATAGATGATGGGCTTGACCCCATAGGCATCCTCCACCAGCCGCAGCCACAGCAGGATGCTTTCCTTGAAGGCCTGGTCGGTCTGGTTTTGCGGTTTCCTTTCCACATCGAGCACGGGCGGCAAGTCGCCGTTCTCCAGTTTCACCTCATTGATGAAATGCGCGGCCTGGTCCTTGGCCGACGAGCGCATACTGTAGAAATGGTACGCGCCGCGGGTAAATCCATGTTCACGGGCCTGTTCGAAATTGTCGTGGAAGTTCCGGTCTATCAGACTGGCTCCTTCCGTTGCCTTGATCATCACGAAGCGGATGGGGTACTTGTCTATCATGCCGTTGTCGCGCAGCTCCTTCCAGTTGATTGCTCCCTGATGGTGGGAGATGTCGATGCCGTGGATTTCATACCCTTCCGGATAGCTGATGTCACCGAACAGAGCACGCCACCGGAAACCGAACGGGCTTACAAATATATAATAAAAGAACCAGATGTAGGCCGCCACGAGCAACAGTCCGCCGAGCCACCAGGACCATCCTGGCACACGGCGCGACAAACGCGCGAAGAGTCCTGGCCGCTTGCGGCGGACAGGACTCGACACACGTCTTTTGTGTTGCTTCTTGCGGGGAGTCGGCATACGCACTGGTCAAGCCTGCTCCAAAGCCAGCGTCTTGGTGGTCTGGTCACAAACTTCTGCAGGTCCCCAGTACTGGATGGGACCCGGATAAACGTATGCGGTCTCCTTGGCCCACCGTTCCCGGTGTGCGGCAAAGAACTTGAAGGGAGCACCGTCCAGTTCGACCAGTGCCTTGCGGATAACCGGCTTGTTCTTGCCGTTGCGGCGCTCGATGTTCATCATCATCGTGATGGGCACACCGCCGGCAATCCATTCTGCTGCAGGGGCTGTCGTGTTCTTGATGATGGACATATAGCCGGTCTTTCCGTTGGCAATCAGACACGAAGCGTTGAAGCCGAGCGAATAGCAGTAGTCGGCATCGTAGTTGGACGGAGCGGCACAACGTCCCTCGTAGCCGAAGAAATGGTGCTGTGCGGCAAACTTGCCACAGAACTTGCCTTCCTTCTTCCAGCCGTCCAGTTTGTCGGCCACCATGCGGGAGAGCAGTTTCTCGGTCTCGATGAGCGACACCTGCACATTGCCGTGCGGGTCGCGGTCGAGGCAGAGCTGACGGGCCACGTCGTCGGGCAGCGACTCCAGTACGGCGAGATTGTCCTTGGCAATGGCTCCCTTCACAAACGCAATCTGCTCTTCTGCACCGGCAAATACGCGGGGTTCGCCCGTTGCAGGGTCTGTCAGCACCTCATTCAGCTCGGCGATGAGTTTCTTGATGGCAGGAATGAACTCGATGAGTCCCTCCGGAATCAGCACCGTACCGAAATTGTGTCCTTCTGCAGCGCGGGCCACCACGGCGTTGGCAATATAGGTCACCACATCGTCGAGCGACATCTCCTTGGCTTCCACTTCCTCCGAAATCAGGCAGATGTTGGGCTGGGTCTGCAGGGCGCACTCCAATGCGATATGGGAAGCCGAGCGTCCCATCAGTTTGATGAAGTGCCAGTATTTGCGTGCCGAGTTGCAGTCGCGTTCGATGTTGCCGATGAGTTCTGCATAGGTCTTGCAAGCTGTGTCGAACCCGAAAGAGGTCTCGATCTGCTCGTTTTTCAGGTCGCCGTCGATGGTCTTCGGGCAACCAATCACCTGCACCCCGTATTTCTTTGCGGCGTAGTATTCGGCCAGTACACAGGCATTGGTGTTCGAATCGTCGCCACCGATGATGACGAGTGCCTTGATGCCAAGCTCACGAAGAATCTCGATGCCCTTCTCGAACTGGTCTTCCTTCTCCAGTTTGGTGCGTCCGGAACCGATGATGTCGAAACCGCCGGTGTTGCGGTACTCGTCCATGAGGTCGGCCGTAATCTCCATATAGTTGTGGTCCACCAGACCGCCGGGGCCGAGGATGAAACCATACAGCTTGTTGGCCGGGTTGAGGGCTTTCACCCCGTCGAAGAGGCCGGAAATGACATTGTGGCCGCCGGGAGCCTGTCCGCCGGAAAGAATCACGCCGACGTTGAAGGCGGGACACGGGGAGGCTTCTCCCGGTTCAAAGGTAATGACGGGCATTCCGTAGGTGTTGGGGAACAACGCCTTGATCTCGTCTTGGTTTCCTACTGACTGTGTTGCTGCCCCTTCAACAGCTTTCACCGGACCCTGCAGGGCTTTCGGCAACTTGGGCTGATAGGCGGCTCTTGCCACTTGCAATGCACTTTTTTCCATAAGTCTGTCTTGTGTTTATTTATTTGTTGAACAATGTTTCTTTTGGGGTTACAAAATTACTCTTTTTCTGCCAAAAATAAGAATTCCGGGGGCAAAAATCACGATTTTAATATTTTTTTCAGCAATAAACGTGGCCGTTTGGAATATTATCCGTATCTTTGGACACTGAATACGGAACATCACCAAGACAAGGAGACAAGAAACATGGCAAACAAACGAAAACTAAAAAAGAACATCAACTTGATTTGCGACGAGCTGTACATTGACTTTATCGCAGCATCGCTCTATGGCGACACCCGCGACGAGCGCGCCCTTTCCAACATCCTCAGTGCCATCCACAAGCTGCAGAACAGCGCGCTCAGCCGGATTTCGCATCCCGAACCGGGCATGAACGCCGGCAAGTACTTCAAAGATGTCAAGGCGCAGTTCAAGACGCAAGTCCTTGAAATGGCCGACCAAATCAACAATCTCTAAACACTTATGTGGAAAACATTTTGCAACTGGCTGTTATATAAACGCATGGGGTGGACTGACGACATCACGGAGGTTCACCCCGACAAGTATATCATCTGTCTGGCTCCCCACACCAGTAACTGGGATTTCCTGATAGGACAGCTCTACGCGGGTGCGAAAGGCATCAAGAGTAATTTTCTCATGAAGAAAGAGTGGTTCTTCTGGCCGCTTTCTCCCATTTTCCGCCATTTGGGCGGCATCCCCGTCTACCGCACGAAGCATACCAGCATGACCGACAATCTGGCCGACTATGCCAAGACGGTGTCCTGCTTCCACCTCACCATCACTCCGGAAGGCACGCGATCGCCCAATCCCGACTGGAAAAAGGGATTCTATTACATCGCATTGAAGGCTGGAATCCCCATCCTGCTCTATGGGGTGGACTATAAGAAACGGCACATCCAATGCACGAAAACCATCATTCCCACAGGTGACATCGACGCACAGATGCGCGAAATAAAATTGTATTTCAAGGATTTTCAAGGCAAGAAACCCGAGAATTTCTGTATAGGAGACATCGGATGAGCATACGGACACTGATAGTATCGCTGATGGGGTTGCTTGCTACCGAAGCGGCAGGACAGACAACGGACGAGGTATCGCTGCGCAACCGTCTGGAAACGTATTTCTCCCACTACAAGCCCGTCGGTGCGCAGTTTTCGCGACGCGCCCACCTTTCCGCCTGCGAGGTGGACACCACAGAGAGAAGCATCCGGATTCTGGCCGATGCCACCTTTGCAGAACAGGCTTTCACTCCACAGTCGGTGGCACGCATCGAAGAGGAGGTTCGCCAGTTACTGACCGCCCCCTATACGGACTACACTTTTTCCATCTATACACACGGCGTGGACATCCATACGCTGATTCCCAACCGCCTACGGGAAAAGCCGGATGTCACGCGGCAGTGGAACGGCATTGACTACCAAGGGGTTCCTTGGGTCAAGAACACATCGTCCCCCATCCATATCCGGCACGGCCTCGAAGGGAGGCACATCGCACTGTGGGCCAGCCACGGCTATTACTACAATATCAGTAAGGGAGCGTGGAACTGGCAGCGTCCACGGCTCTTTACCACCTGCGAGGACCTGTACACCCAGACTGTCGTAGTGCCCTATCTCATCCCGATGTTGGAGAATGCCGGTGCCGTCGTTTTCACACCGCGCGAGCGGGCATGGCAGAAGGAAGAGATCATCGTGGACAACGACAGCCCCGGTGACAGCTATACCGAGACCGTGGCCGGCCACAAATGGAAGACAGCCCCAGACAGCGGATTCGCCTTCCACGAAGGGGCTTACGTGGATGGGGAGAATCCCTTTCTGGCAGGTACTGCACGCTACGTGAAGGCTACGGGCAACAAGACCTACAACTCCTTTGCAAGCTATCAACCGGACTTCCCACGCGCCGGAAAATATGCGGTCTATGTCAGTTACCTGACACGGCCCAACAGCGTGGATGATGCCCATTATACGGTCTGGCACCGTGGGGAACGCACGGAATTTCGCGTGAACCAGCGCATGGGAGGAAGCACTTGGGTCTATCTGGGCACGTTCGACTTTGACAAGGGTTCCAACGAGTTCAACCGGGTGACGCTCTCCAACCACAGCCGATGCAACGGGGTGGTCACTGCCGATGCCGTCCGTTTCGGCGGAGGGATGGGGAACATCCAGCGCGGCGATTCTGTCAGCGGAATGCCCCGGGCACTGGAAGGTTCCCGCTATTATGCCCAATGGGCTGGAATGCCGTACTCCGTCTACAGTTCGAAGAACGGTCAAGACGACTACGGCGACGACATCAACGCGCGTTCCAACATGGTCAACCTGCTGGGAGGCGGATCGCCCTATCTGCCCGACAGTGTAGGTCGGGGCGTCCCCTTCGAGATTTCCCTTGCCGTACATTCCGATGCAGGGCATTGCCGCGATGGACGCAGCCTGATAGGATCCCTGTCCATCTGCACCACGGACTACAACAACGGACTGTTGGGGAGCGGCATTTCACGGCTGGCCTCGCGCGACTTTGCTGACGCGCTGTTGGACGGGGTCGTCAACGACCTCCAGTACAAATACGGAAAATGGAACCGCCGGGAAATCTATGACCGCAACTATTCCGAGACACGCCAGCCGGGAATACCCAGTGCCATCATCGAGACACTCTCGCACCAGAACTTTGCCGATATGCGCTATGCACTGGATCCCCATTTCCGTTTCACCCTTGCACGGTCGCTCTACAAGACGACCCTGCGATATATTTGCGAGATGCACGGCAAAGACTATGTCGTAACGCCTCTAACGCCCACCAACTTCCGCATCAGTGTCGACAGCAAGGGAACAGCCCGTCTGGAATGGGACGGGGTGGACGACCCTCAGGAGCCGACGGCATCCCCGACAGGATACATTATATATAGTTGTATCGAAGGGATGGATTTCGACAACGGTACGATTGTGCATGGCAAGAACTGCTATGAAATACCACTCGAAGCAGGCCTGCTCTACCATTTCAAGGTGGCTGCCGTCAACGACGGAGGCCGGAGCTTCACCACCGAAACGCAGTCTGCCATGTACCGTCCGGAAGCCAAGCGGAGCATCCTCATCGTCAATGGATTTCACCGTCTATCCTCTCCTGCCGTCAAGTTCACGAATACCGAACAGGGCTTCGACCTGGACGAAGACCCCGGTGTCACCCACGGTGTGATGCCGGGATGGACGGGGCAGCAACAGGTCTTCCTTGCCAGCAAGAAGAACCACGGCAGCAGTGGCAGTGAACTGGAAGGGATGTTTCTGGCAGGCAATGATTTCAACTATGTATCCACCCATGCCAGAGCCATTGCCGCTGCCGGAGAATACAACATCGCGAGTACCTCGGTCAGCGCTGTCGAGAACCGCCAGATTGCGCTCCAACCGTTCGATGCCATTGACCTCGTTCTGGGACTGGAATGTGACGATAACCACAGTCTGGTTCCATACAAAGCCATGAAGCCCGAACTACTGCAACTGTTGCGCCAATACACCCGGAGCGGCGGCGCGTTGCTGGTCAGCGGCGCATTCGTCGGTACGGACATGAAAACCGGCCGCGAGAAGAAGATGCTTGCAGAAATCCTCAAATGCCAAAGCGCACAGCCTTACCGTGCGGTGAACGACACGGTGACAGGACTGGGGACTTCCTTCGACTTCTACCACCAACTGAACGAGGAACACTATGCGGCAGTGTCTGCCGACGTGATTCGCCCCATCGGGAAGGCCTTCTCCGCCATGTGCTATGCTGACGGACAGTCGGCCGCTGTGGCCTATCCGGGCGACGACTACCGCACGCTGACCGTCGGCTTCCCCTTTGAATGTATCAAGAACGAGGAGAAGCGCAATGCCCTCATGCGCGGCATACTCCAATTTCTCGTCAACAAACCATAACAACAATAAACCATGTACAAGATCCAAAGCAATCCTTCGGGCACCCGCAGCATTGACATCAGCGGGCGACACCTTGAAACCATCGAGAAGTACCAGCTCTTCCGCGACCTCATCGACTCCAACGGCTACATCGACGAGCAGGTGCTTGACAAGCTCAAGTTGAACATCCGTTCACTGCTGGAATCCGAAGCCGCCACAGACAAGGATCTCCTTGACCTTTGTCTCGATGTCGTCTATCACCACAACATGAAAGCCTTCGGGCTACAGCAGCTCATCCTGCTGTTCATCAACTGGAAAAACCGGGACAATGCCATGCCTGAAGGGGATTCTGACATCCTGCAGGGCACTCCCCTGAACTGAAAACACGCACATTTTGACAAACGGAAAATACTTACTGACAGACTTCCTTCCCACGACGAAGAAGGAGATGGAACTGCGTGGCTGGACGGAAGCCGACGTGATTCTGTTCAGCGGCGATGCCTACGTGGATCATCCGTCGTTCGGTGCGGCTGTCATCGGACGGACACTGGAGGCGGCAGGCTATAAGGTGGCCATCGTGCCGCAACCCGATTGGCATGGGGACTTCCGCGATTTCAAGAAGCTGGGACGGCCACGCCTGTTCTTCGGCATCTCGCCGGGGTGCATGGACTCGATGGTCAACAAATACACGGCCAACAAACGGCTGCGCTCCGAAGATGCCTACACCCCCGACGGACGGCACGATATGCGGCCGGAATATCCGACCATCGTCTACAGCCGGATTCTCCGCCAGCTCTTCCCCGATGTCCCCATCATACTGGGCGGCATCGAAGCGTCCCTGCGTCGGCTGACCCACTACGACTATTGGCAAGACCGGCTCCGTCCCTGCCTGCTCTGCGATGCCCCGGCTGACCTTATCTCCTACGGGATGGGAGAGAAAACCATTCTTGAGATTGCACGCCGTCTGGACGATGGCGCGTCCGTGGCAGACCTCCATGACTTGCCACAGGTGGCCTATCTTGCACGCCGCGACGATTTTGCCGGACAGATTGGTGAACGCGACATCGTGCTCCACAGCCATGAAGAATGTCTGCGCAACAAGCGGAAACAGGCCGAGAATTTCAAGCACATCGAAGAGCAGTCGAACATGATGCACGCGCAGCGGCTGGTTCAGGCTGTCGGCGACCGGTTTGCCGTAGTCAACCCACCCTACCCTCCGATGACCTCCGAAGAGCTGGATGCCTCGTTCGACCTTCCCTATACGCGCCTGCCGCATCCGAAATACAACGGCAAGCGCATTCCGGCCTACGAGATGATCAAGTTTTCCGTAAACATACACCGTGGATGCTTCGGCGGCTGTGCCTTCTGTACCATCTCTGCCCATCAGGGCAAGTTCATCGCTTGCCGCTCCAAGCAAAGCATCCTCAGCGAGGTCAGGAAGATTACGGAAATGCCCGATTTCAAGGGGTACCTTTCCGACCTCGGCGGCCCTTCCGCCAATATGTACGGCATGCACGGACACAACCTCAATGCCTGTGGAAAATGCAAACGCCCCAGCTGCATCCATCCGCAGGTCTGTCCCAATCTGGACACCGACCATTCGGCACTGCTTGACATCTACCGGTCTGTGGATGCTCTTCCGGGTATAAAAAAGAGTTTCATCGGCAGTGGTGTGCGCTATGACCTTATCCTGCACCGCAGCGGCGACGAGCGTTGCGACAAGGCGGCCATGGACTATGCACGCGAACTCATCACGCGCCACGTCAGCGGACGGTTGAAGGTCGCACCGGAACATACCAGCAACAATGTGCTGAAACTGATGCGGAAGCCGCCGTTCCAACAGTTCAACGACTTCAAACGGATCTTCGACCGCATCAACAGGGAAGCTCGTCTGAACCAACAGATTATCCCCTACTTCATCTCCAGCCATCCGGGCTGTACGGAGGCCGACATGGCCGAACTGGCCGTCCTGACCAAGCGTCTCGACTTCCGTCTGGAACAGGTGCAGGACTTCACCCCTACCCCCATGACGGTTTCCACCGAGACTTGGTACACCGGCTTCGACCCCTACACCCTGCAGCCGGTCTTCAGTGCGCGTAGTCAAAAGGAGAAACTGGCCCAGCGACAGTATTTCTTCTGGTACAAGCCGGAAGCGCGCAGAGCCATTGCACAGAGTCTGCGCCGTATCGGTCGCCCGGACCTCATCCGGGAACTCTGCCCTTACGGCAGATAGCCTCAGAGCACCGCCTTGTTCAGCAGGTAATAGTCCAGAATGGTCATTGCCGCCATGGCCTCGACAATAGGCACGGCACGCGGCAATACACACGGGTCATGCCTTCCGCGGACGGTAAGCACGGTAGGATTCCCGGCAATATCCACCGTCTGTTGCTCGCGCAGGATAGTGGCAACCGGTTTGAAGGCCACACGGAAGTAAATGTCTTCCCCGTTGCTGATGCCGCCCTGGATTCCACCACTATGGTTCGTCTGTGTCGTAATGTGACCCTCGCGGTTGACAAAGAGGTCGTTCTGCGCGGAACCGCGCGAGGCCACACAACCGAATCCCTCGCCATATTCAAATCCCTTGGCAGCGTTGATGCCCAACATGGCCGCGCCGAGAGCCGCGTGCAACTTGCCGAATTCCGGTTCACCCAAGCCTGCCGGACACCCTTTCACTACACAGGAGATGATGCCGCCCACCGTGTCGCCGTCCTCCTTTACCGATGCTATCAGGCGTTCCATCTCTGCGGCCTTCCCGCTGTCTGGACAGCGCACGGCGTTGCCCTCGCGCAGGCTGAGGTCATAATGGGTATAATCCTGCTCCAGGCGGATGTCCCCCACCTGCGAGGTATACGCCTCCACGCTGATACCCCGCTGGCGCAGAGCCAGCTTGGCCAGTGCCCCGCCTACCACACGGGCGATGGTGATGCGGGCCGACGACCTTCCGCCGCCCCGGTAGTCCCTCACCCCATATTTCTGCCAGTAGGTGTAGTCGGCATGCGACGGACGGAACGTGTCGCGCAGATTGTCGTAGTCCGACGAGTGCTGGTTGGTGTTGCGGACTATAAAGGCAATAGGGCTTCCTGTAGAGCACTGTTCAAAGACACCGCTGAGCAGCTCCACCCGATCCGGTTCCTGTCTGGCCGTAGTGATGCGGCTCTGTCCCGGACGCCTGCGGTCCAATTCCTGCTGTATAAAGGCAGTGTCTACAGGAATGCCGGCCGGCATTCCGTCCACCACTCCGCCCACAGCCTCTCCGTGGCTCTCGCCGAACGTAGTCAGCGTAAAGAGATGTCCAAACGTATTTCCCACCTTGTACACCGTTTTGTCGTCAATCCTTAATGGCAATGCCCACCACAGTGACACTCTCCGCCACAGCCGTCGCTGCAGCAGCCACCGCTCAGGTGGACAATCAACTGCTTCACTTCCTCCTCCGTGGCATCCCTGTTCTCCAGTATCTCACCCACGAAATGGAGGGTTTTCCCGGCAAAGGGATGATTCAGATCGAGCTTCACCTTTTCGTCGTCCACCTCCAGCACGCGCCCGTAGAAGCGATGCCCCTCTGCGTTCTGCAGGGGCACGATTGCACCCGGGTAGACATGTTCATCGTCGAATCTCCCGTCTATGTCGAACAGGGTGCTCTCTACCTCCACCACCCGTTCGGGGTCGTAATCGCCGTAGGCTTCCTCTTTGAGAAGCGAGAAGTCAAACTTGGTGCCCTTCTCCATAGCAGTTACTTTCTGCTCGAAGGCATCAAGAGCAAATCCGAATCCACTGATAAAGCGGAAGGGCTTGTCAGCCTTGGTCTCTTCCACCAGTTCCATACCTCTGTCACCGTCCACATGGAGTTTGTACGAAAGGGCGATGCACTTGTTTGTTGCGCTGTTCATATCTTACTTAAAACTATTAAATACTTTGGTTTGCAAATTTAGATAAAATTTCCGAATTATAAGCCTATGAATGGAAAAACTTCACCCAAACCATTCATAGAAATGGGAAAAAAGACGTTTTTCCACCTTGCGACGAGCCTCATGCGCCGACGAGGTACTACCTCATTACACATTTATCCGTCTTTTGTTTTTATAGATTTTTCTACTTCTGCAAGAGAAACGAAAGAATAAAAAATATCGGCCATAGGGGTTTGCATCATCCGACCCATGAAATCGTTTCACTCGAGTGAAATGATCAAATCACTCGGGTGAATCGATCGATTCACTCGAGTGGTGGTTTTTAGCCCCCTTCTCGATTCGGTATGCCTACTGTTGTAAGTGTTGCCCTGTGGCCGATGGCGCAACACAGAAAAGAATGCTTACTTTGCCACAAATATCATAATTTCCCTGCCCAGAAAATGTTTTCTTTTGGGCAGGGAAATGTTTTCTTATCGGACTTGGCCTTGGCTTCATCGTCGGTCACAGGCCGTATGTCCGTAGCGTCAATTCTCTGTGATATTAGTAAAGTTCTTCCAAACCTCCGCTGTCTGGTAGGCTGCCAGCGACCCATTTGGAACATACAGTGCGATGTTAGAGATGTCGTAAAAAGTGCTAGAGTATATGGTTGGTGGTGTCGCTGCATACACACAAAGTTTTGTCAGACTTGAGCAACCAGAGAAAGCATAATTCCCTATTGTCGTCACCCCGTCCCCAATCTCTACCGAATTCAGATTGGAGCAACCGTCGAAAGCACCAATTTCAATGGATGTCACTTTGTTGGGAATCTTCACCGAGGTCAGACTGGAGCAATTTGCGAAAGCCCATTCTTCAATGGAAGTCACGTTGTCGGGAATCGTTATCGAGGTCAGACCGGAGCAACCATTGAAAGTATTTCTTTCTATGGATGTCACGCCGTCGGGAATCGTTATCGAGGCCAGACCGGAGCACCACCCGAAAGCACCCTCTCCAATGGATGTCACGCTGTTTGGAATCGTTATCGATTTCAGACTGCGGCACATATTGAAAGCATTATTTCCAATGGATGTCACGTTGCCGAGAATCGTCACCGATTCCAGACTGGAGCAACCATAGAAAGTAGATTCTCCTATGGATGTCACGCCGTCGGGAATCGTTATCGATTTCAGACTGCGGCAAGCATTGAAAGCATACATTCCAATGGATGTCACTTTGCTGGGAATCTCTATCGAGACCAGACTGGAGCACCACCCGAAAGCACCATCTCCAATGGAAGCCACGCTGTTTGGAATCGTTACGGAGGGCAGACTGGAGCAAGCATTGAAAGCATACATTCCAATGGATGTCACTTTGCTGGGAATCGTCACGGAGGTTAAGTTGATGCACGAGCTGAAAGCCTCATCTCCAATGGATGTTACTTGGTACGTATTCCCACCGTATTCCACCGATTCCGGGATGGTAACTTCCCCGGAATAGTTCTCTGCGTTAGGATAAAGATAGGTCACCGCCAGTCCGGTATTGTCACTGTTGAATTTGTAGTACATCATCACGCCGTCGGCGTTCGGTGCTGCAATATCATACGCGTTGTTGTCAATGGATTTGCTGAGTGCACCATTGACGTTGTAGAGGGGAATGGCCGTCACGCTCTTGCGAGCCACGTCGAGACTTCCGTAACAGATGGTTTGGGTGATGGAGTTGTAAGCAACCGTAATCTTTACATTGGTGTAGTTGCCTGTGGCCAAAGGCAGATAGAACACGCCGACTTTATCCTCTGTCGCGCCGCTGAAGGTGAATTTTACTGTATTGTCGGTTGTCGTCGTAGTGGAAGGTGTTGCTATCTGTGCCTCATCTGCCGACAAGTCTTCTATCTCGAAGTCTCCCGAGAGTTGCTGGTCTGCGGTGACGGTGATGGTGCCCTCCTCAGCCGGCATTGCGTCGATGCGGATGACGGCCAGACCGCCAATGGGCTTGAACGAAATCGTGTTTTCCGTGATTGTGCCGAGCATCGGCATGTTGGTGCTGTTGGCGGGACAATCTACAACCGTGCCGAAAATCTTGCTCTTCGGCGTGTATTTGTCATACGAGGCAGGAAGATTATAGGTGAGTTTCGTTTTGCTGCTCTCGTCACACTCAAACTTGTGGTTCTCGTTGTAGGGATAAACAGCGTACTGGCCGACCGTCCCGGTCACTTCGCCGGTAAAGGTGGCGGATTCTGCGCCTGTTGCGGCCTCAGTGGTGAACTCTGCGCCGCCGTATGTCCCATCGTTCGCGGTCTGCACGAAGATTTTGTCGTCCTCGTGCCAATAGAACTTGGCGGATTTGCCGTCTTCGCTCTTGGTCATTCCCACGCGGGTCACGTCGTTGTTGCCGTCCACGGAGGCGGTGAGTGTCACGGTCTGGGGTTC